>JAJRVD010000071.1 GCA_024277375.1 Candidatus Omnitrophota bacterium
ACCCATTTGCTGAAATTTTAGCTGCTCCTCCTTAAAAATAAGCCGACGACATAGCAGATTCTTCGACTCGGTCACTTCGTGCCCTCGCTCAGAATGACATATGTTGGGATAATTCTCTGCGGAGAACTGAACTATTACAAAACATGAGCCAGGGTCATGTTTTGGTTAGGGGCTGGAATATAATAAGGCTACCCAAATCGTACAGCGGGAGGCTTTCGAGACAAATGTAGGAACTTTGATGCTTTTGTAGAAAGTCTTTTATTTTGGACGCATCGGGGTGTAAATTTATATCACCCAGGAAAACAATGGTTCCATCGGTTGTTTTTCCGCTTGCGCCTCCTAAAAATCCGTATTTCTCTCCCGGTAGGACGATAGAAGCGCGAGAGATAAGAAGAACATCGATCCCTTCGTCCCTCGCGACCTTTGCTATACCACCATCAGGTGTTATGATGGCTTTTTCCGTGACGGCCACAACGGAACAACGCGCGTATCCTTGATCGATATTGACGAATTTTAGCCCCGCCTTGCGACCTTGTTCCAATATCACCGGATCCGTATGATCCAGTTTATGAAATATAATGTCACCAACTCTCACCGCGTTGTATGGTGCTGTTTCAGGATAAGAGCCATTAGGATCATTTTGCCCCTTAACAAGCTTGATACCGCCCTCTTCGAAAACGCTAAGCTGCTCTCCGGATACACAGGGAGCATGTATAAGTGTTGCATCGTCAATTTGGAAAAAATATATATCGGGATGACATGATATGGAATCGTAAACTTTTGGATACAGGACACCAAAAGGCACAAGATAGCACCCCGGAAGTTTGTATTCCAGCGCTTTCTTATATTCTTTGGGCAATCGTTTGTCGTGAATGATCATCGTCGTGTTCTGTGACAAATGTCTCATGACCCGCACAGCGTCAGCAGAGGCACCCCTTCCCTTGTGCCCGATACATGATGATCGGGAAGCTACACCGTTGTCATCCTGAGTCATGCGGTCATCCCGGATTCCTCGACTCACTTCGTTCGCTCGGAATGACAGATTTAAAAATCATTTCCCTGGTGAGCACCCACTCTTTGTTTTTTTTTGTAATTTTTAGACACCCGGGATGAACTTCTCTATTTTTTTGTATTTTTTCTCTATCCACACCAACCAGTTTCTCTATCCTAGCTTTGTTGCTTCGCTCAAAGCCATAAAAAGGAGCTTCATCTTTCGGATTAAAGGCTATAGACATAACTTCGTCTTTAATCTCTTCGAGGATATGATCCAGCATCAATCCAAAAATACGGCTTTCCGCTTTCTGTCTGATTGACGGATGGAACGGCCCCGCTAAATATTCGCTCCCGTCTAAAAGGCCTTCGGAGGGATGCAAACCGCAACGGATTATTTTGATCCCCTCGGACTCAAAATAAAGTATAAGTTTGCCGCATCTTTCAACTGCCTCATCTTCAGATAAAGGCACGTATTTATTTTTCTTCCATAGATCGGCAAGCTCCGTACCTTCTATCACAATAACCGGATATATTCGCACCTGGCTGGCACCTAGTTTTTTTGCTTTTTCCGCGGTAAAAAGTTCATCTCTAAAAGTTGAGCCCGGAAGACCCACCATCATCTGATGTCCCAGCGAAAACTCTTCATCCAATATCATCCCGGATGCTGTCTCCACCTCTTTCGCCGTATATCCCCGTTTTGCCAGAGATAGAACTTCGTCCGACATTGATTGCACACCAAGCTCAATACATGTAACACGCTTTTTATTTAGAAACGTAAGGATCTCTTTATCAATAAAATCGGGTCGCGTGGATAGTCGTATCCCCGAGACAAGCCCTTTTTCGATAAATGGTTGTACTTTATCCAGAAATTCTTCCTGCTCACGCATAGAAAGGCCGGTAAAAGTCCCACCGAAAAAACCTACTTCAATATGCGCGTCTTGAACCGCCATTGTCTTAAGGTACTTCTCAATAGTACCCGCGACTCTCTCTGGTGTTACCCCAACTTCTCCGGTTATTTTGTTCTGGTCACAAAATATGCATTGGTTAGGACAACCTTTATGAAGAACAAAGAATGGAATGGTGAAATACTTTGTCATGAAAATAAGTTCCTACCCTGTCATTCGGGCTGTGTCGTAATTTGTTTCGAGGATGACCGCATACAATATATCGTAGGGGTTCAATTTATCGAACCCGAAATAACGGGCTTGATAAATCAAGCCCCTACACTATAAAGTCCAGAATATCCAGATCTATCTCCTCGAACAATATACTAAGCTTCATCATTGGAAGACCTAGGATATTAAAATATGACCCTTTTATATTGTCAAAAAGAAGCGAGCCAACGCCTTCTATAGAAAAGCCTCCGGCTTTGTCATACGGAGCAAGAAGACGAAAATACTTATCCAACGCGTCCCCTTTTAAAGCCCGCACAGTTAAACTGCTTTTTTCAAATCCCACCGCTTTTTTTATCTCGCCAGGATCAATAACACAAAGACCCGTATAAACTTCTACTTCTCCGGTGAAAAACCTCTCCAACA
Organism: Candidatus Omnitrophota bacterium; assembly: GCA_024277375.1. GTDB lineage: Bacteria > Omnitrophota > Gorgyraeia > Tantalellales > Tantalellaceae > JAJRVD01. Next base: position 2,532 of record JAJRVD010000071.1, read on the forward strand.
TCCCGAGGGCTTCTTCTTCGTCTTTCGGCTTACCCCATATATCGTTACCATGGATCACAAGCGTATCAGCACCGATAACAATAGAATTCTCATTTCCCTCCGCGACTGCCTCTGCTTTCGCGAGCGCGTTGATCTGTACAATTTCCGAAATATGCTTATGGTCAGATATTGTCTCATCCGCTCCCGAAGGAACAACACTGTGCAATATCCCACACTCCGTCAGAATACGACTCCTTCTTCCAGATTTAGACGCCAAAATTATTTTTTTCATAATATCCTCCGTAATTTATGGGCATAGAGTTCCTCAAAACACTGTTTTTTTTATCGGACTGTGTCCTACTGTAGGGGCTTGATTCATCAAGCCCGTTATATCGGGTTCGATAAATCGAACCCCTACAATATGTTTGTTGTATGCGGTCATCCGCAAAACAAATTACGACACAGTCCGAATGACAAAAGTTCCGTTTCGTAGAATCCTATCGCACAACGCATAACGATCGTCGGGGTCAGACATTAACTTATCGTCGATGGGTTCACTCAATGCCTGAACCCATCGACACTATCGTTTTCAGTGATGGGCCGCGAACATATTTTATAGTTCGCCGCCGGAGGCGGCTCCTACGTTATTTCTAGCCTATTTCTTTCTTCCAATGTAAGTCGTTCGACAAACTTTTGGAAATCCTCAAGATTATCGCATTTTCTATATTCTATCATTATTTCATTTAAATTTTTGCGACCCTTGAGATACCATGCTATGTGCTTATACATCCTGGTGACTAATCTTTTCTCCTCATAGAACTTAGAATATAACGTAAAATGCTCTATCATAACTTTTTTGATCTGGTCAAAGTCAGGATCGGGCGCGGAAGTCCCCTCGAATAAGGCGGAGTTTATCTGGTTAAAAATCCATGGATGCCCCAACGCGCCTCTCGCCACATAAACACCGTCGCAATCTGTTTGTTCCAAAATGTTTACAGCGTCTTCCGCTTTGAATATGTTTCCCGAGGCAAAAACCGGGATCTTTACCGCCTCTTTAATTTCACGAGTAATATCATGATCGGCTTTACCCTTATACATCTGCTCTTTTGTCCGGGGGTGAATACAGATGGCGCTCGCGCCTTCTGACTCAACCACCTTGGCGGCTTCAAGATAATTCTGATTGTCTGCATCCCAACCGCTTCTGATCTTGACGGTTACAGGGATGGTAAGCCCCTTAACAAGTTTTCGTACTATTCCGGCAAGTTTGGTCGGGTTTTTCATAAGAGCGGAACCTTTACCGGGTGAAACAACTTTTCTAGCGGGACAACCCGCGTTAATATCCAGAACAGGAAACCCTTTATCTTCGCATATCTTCGCGACCTTTAAGAATTTATCTTCGTCCTGCCCTACCAATTGGATCCCGAGAGGCCGATCCAGAGGCAAACGTTCCAATAGACTAAAGGTTTTACGGTTATTATATATTACACCGTTGATATCTATCATTTCGGTGAACGCGAAACGACATCCGAATTTTCTCGAGAGCAAACGATATGGAACATCGGTAATTCCCGACATAGGCGCAAGAATTGCCTTTGCCTCGATCATTTGGCCAATAATATCCTGTGCCGTGTGCCGTGTGCCGTGTGCCGTAGGAGCGGCCTCCGGCCGCGAACTATCAATCACAACCCTAATTTCCTTTTGTAATGCTCCGTTATATCAAACTGAGTTCTATTGTCTATGGATTTACTACCCGTATCACTCTGCCGGAGATCTGTCTTCTTAGTACGTACAAGTTCTTCAGAGCTTATACGTGACGCGCCATATGCCCTGGCATTATTTCTCACATAATTATCGTTTGAAGCGACTACCACCCTGCCCACTTTCGCGCATTTTTTTATGATCGCGATGATCTTGTCATCTCCCTCGCCGGTTGCGGCAAAAACCTGTTCTCGTTTCCGTGGGATGACCACGCCTTCCAGGCGCCTATACTGGTCTTTCCCATCAAAAACAACCTTAAAATCCGTAATATATCCGCTGGAACGGGCATACTCCTTACATATGGCAAGAATAGCTTTTCTTGCCGCGAAAAGACTCTTTTTGAGTTCTTCCTGTACGTGGGGTATCGCGTTTATAGCGTTATACCCATCCACTACGAGTGTTGTAATCATAATATGAGATATATTAGCATACAGAGGCCGGAATGTACACATCGGGAAGATATCACTTTGTGATCTTTATTCTAACGATGAGGTCACCTTTGTGCTTACAGCAGGGACATTTTTGGCCTTGATCACGCAAGCGCAGTTTTTGGCCGTTTTTTATGCCTTTTGGTACTGTGAGAGTTATGTTTTTACCGCTTGAAAGACGAAATTTGGCTTCGCCGCCCTTTTTAGCGAGTTTTTCCGGAACAGGAAGTGTTGCTTTAATATTAGTGTCTATTTCCTCAGGCGCCGCCGCATAACCTCTCGGAGATCCACCACCTGAAGTAGTGTAGTAGACTGTTTGCCCTCCTCTTCCGGAAGCTCCAGCTCTTGAAAAAATATCACCAAAAATGTCGCCTAAGGGAGAACTTGAAGAAAACCCGCCACCGCCTCTAAGTCCGCTAAAGAATTCTGAAGCGTCAAATCCCTGGTTTGATGAAAAATTCCCGGTATACGCTCCCATCTTGCGAAGGTTATCATATTCTTTTCTGCGTTTAGGATCACCCAGAGCATAATAAGCTTCGGAGATCTTTTTGAATTCCTCTTCGGCTTTCTTGTCTCCGGGGTTTTTGTCGGGATGGTATTTTAGAGCAAGTTTACGGTAGGCTTTTTTTATCTCGCCGTCACTCGCGTCTTCAGAAACTCCGATTATAGAATAATAGTCTGCTTTAGTCATAATTTTTTTGTTTTGGGTTGTAGGTTATAAGTTTAAATAGATCCTTCGACTCGGTCGTCACTTCGTTCCTCCCTCGCTCAGGATGACACAGGTGGAACAAAATCCACGCTGTGTGCTGTACGCTATTGTTATCCATGTGTTTTGCTTAAACATTCACGCATGAATATTTTTACAATTCTTTCGTTCAAAAGTTTCATGCTCTCTTCAGAACTTATTTTCTTTTTTGTGATAGTCGCTTTTAACGCTTTGCTCCACATTCTCTTACCCTTACTATTTGTAACCGTAAATATTGCCTGTATACGACTATAATTATCCTTAACCATAGCATCCATAATTACGCCCGCGGCACCAACCAGCATATCGACCGGATCATCTTCCTTCCAGATGAACTCGGTTATATCGCATCCTATTGTTATATCCGCTTTTTCTTTATTTGGAACAACCTTAAAAGTGATCGTCATACGGGTTATTAGATCATTCTCCAATATGTTCTTGAGGCTGACGAGATCCGCTTTGTTGTCGCCTGAAGAGTTTGTGATATCAGCAATATACACTTTAACCTCTTCTTTCGCGTTCAACATTTCATAAAGGTTCTTACTCTTAAGGCAATGGCCTTCCGGTACGAACGCGAAGATTATGGTTAAACATGTTGCTAACGTAACAGTTAAAAGTTTTTTCACAGGGTTTCCTTTTTTTAGAGATTGCTTCGTCGGCACCAAGTGCCTCCTCGCAATCAGGCTGTGTCGTAATTTGTATTGCGAATGGTCGCATACAAGATATTGTAGGGGTTCGATTTATCGAACCCGATATAACGGGCTTGATGAATCAAGCCCCTACATTACGACACAGTCTGAATGACGAAGAGGATACATCTTCTTCGTCATTCAGACGAGTCACAAACGACGAATTACATCTCAAGTTCCTGCTGACGGAGAAGAACTTCTTTTGTAATGTAATCCATAAGTTGACGATATTCCAGTTGTCCCACCAACGCGGGCTTCTCTTGACTCTCCAATACCGGCAGGTAATCTATATTCTTCTTTTCAAAAACATCAACCGCGTCCTGAAGACCATCTTCGGCATACACCACGGTATCGATCTCACGAACTATATCGCCGGCCATCACAAGCGCGTCCATCTGCTCTTCATGAAACGCGTCTCTTATTTCCCCCAGAGATATTATGCCCATGAATTTATCAGCCATCGTCACAACAGGGAAATTGTACGAGGAACTCTGTTTCATGATGTCCATTATTTGATGCAGATTGTTGTTTTCCTTTATAATGAAAAAATCTTCTTCCATAAGATCTCGCACTTTATGCGTGTCTATTATATCTTCTCTGGTGATATCCCTGTTCATCTCGTCCGCTTTCTTTATCCCGTATCTTATCATAGGCGGCGCTATGATCTGCAATACAAAAGTGGTAGCAGTTATAATGTTAAGGATAAGAATACCCGAAAGACGAGCTTCTTCTCCCAAAAGGCTAAATGAATGAAAAGTCGCTATAGCAAGACCGATCGCTACCCCGGCCTGATCAAAAAGGCAAAACCCCAAATACTTAGTTACATTATTCCGGGCATTCGATATCTTCCCGCCGATGTAAACGCCGGCTATTTTGCCTACACTCCTGCTTATCATATAAGCGCATGCCAAAAGGATCACCCCGCCTTTTGCCATAACCTTGACATCAAGACTGGCTCCCACAAGAACAAAAAATAGAATAAATATAGGAGTACTGAACCTTTTTATCGTGTCAAACATCTCTCTATTGTCGGAAGACTGCATATTCGACGCCACCGCGCCCATAACCATAGAAGCAAGTATCGGGTCCAGCTTAAAATGAAGCGCTAAACCCACAACAAGTATAATAGTGCCCAATACAAGCGGAAGTATACGTTCTCTTTCTCTTTGTTTGATCGAGATCTTATGCAGCACAAACCCCGCAGCGGATCCGATAAGAACGCTTAGGGCGATCTCAATTACGGGAATTGCCATAGTACGCATAAATGTCGGCACTTCATGGACAATAAAAGACTTGGCGAATACACTTGCGAATCCGTATATCAAAAGAGCTAAGCCGTCGTCAAGCGCAACGATAGAAAGTGTCGTCGTCGTTAATGGACCACGCGCTTTGTATTCTCCCAGAACGCTGTAGGTCGCCGCGGGCGCCGTCGCGGAAGCTAACGACCCCAATATTAGGCCCATATACACCTTATCCGTGATAAGAATAACTACAATAGCGACCAGAAAAAAAGCCAATACAGCCTCAAAGAGAAGTATAGTGTATATTGAACGGCTGTACTTCCTGAACTTGGCGGCATTCAGCTCAGATCCTATCATGAAACCGATAATTCCAAGTGCCAAGCTTATCAGTGGCCTTAAAGTATCTAAAACAGGACCCGTCAGTATCCCCTGAAAAGATTGCCCCAGAAATAGACCAACCATTATATACCCAGTCACCCTGGGAAGATGAAGCTTGTTGATCACCCTGCCCGCAACCGTGCCAAGGAGGATAATAACCCCTATAACCAGCAGTATGTTCATAATAATCGTCCTGGGAACAGCCGGATTTAATTCGGAGTTCCGGGATCAAATAAAATTCGTAGGGGCGTATTGCAATACGCCCCTACTTTTTCTTTTTAGCTTTTTTCTTTCCCGGCGCGACAAGTTTAGTGAATTTTCTTGTATAATCCTTAAGCTTTTTGTCCACAAGATAATTCATGGTACCTTTAGGATAGTGTCCGTCCTTACCTTTCTTGCCGGCTTTCTTTCCGGTAAGGATCTCGATCCCTTCATCTATAGTTGATACTGCCCAGATGTGGAATTTTTTCCTCTTCACAGCATCTATAACTTCGTCTTTTAGCATCAGGTGTTTTACATTAAGCTCGGGTAGCATTACACCCTGCTTTCCATTAAGCCCTTTCAGCTTACAGATATGGTAAAATCCTTCTATCTTCTCGTTCGCTCCGCCTATAGGCTGTACTACTCCATGCTGATTCATGGATCCGGTAACAGCTATCCCCTGTTTGATAGGCACCTCCGCGAGCGATGACATCAGACAATAAGCTTCAGTACTGGAGGCTGAATCCCCATCAACCCCGTCGTATGACTGCTCGAAACAAATACTGGCGCTTAAACTAAGCGGGGAATCCTGCGCGAATTTCTCGCCAAAATAACCATTAAGTATCATCACGCCTTTTGAATGAATATTGCAGCCCATTTTGACGTGTCTTTCTATATCAACGAAACCTTTTTTGCCCATATATGTACGTGCGGTTATGCGGGAAGGTTTACCAAACATATATTCTCCCATATCGTAAACCGCGAGCCCGTTAACCTGGCCCACAACGGCTTCATCGACGTCTATCATAATAGTATTGTTATAGATCAGTTCATTGATCTTCTCTTCTATCATATTGGACCGATATATCTTTTCCTGCATAGCTTTCTCAATATGCGGAGCATCAACGTATTCCGCGTTGTCTTTGCCGGCCCAGTAATTTGCCTCCCGCAGGATATCCGCGATATCCATAAATCTGGCGCTAAGTTTGTTCTGGTTACCGCTTAAACGCGACCCGTATTCAATGATCCTGGCAACCGCGTTCCTGTCGAAATGCCTGAGACCTTCCTCCTCACACCTCACCTTTATAAAAGCGGAGTATTTCTTTATTTTATCCAGGTCTCTGTCAATCGTAATGTCAAAATCTGATTTAACCTTGAACATTTTCCTGAAATCTTCATCAAATCTATAAAGCATCTGATACATCCACGGCGGCCCGACCATTATTATCTTTATATCCGAGGGGATGGGCTTGGGTTTCAAACTTGTAGTACTTATCAACCTGTACTGTTCATTAATATCCTCAACTTTAATTTCATGATTCTTTATGGCTCGCTTTATTACGTCCCATGCCATAAAACTACTCAATACATCCATCGTCTGAAGTATGAGATAACCGCCATTAGCTTTATGAAGCGCCCCCGGAGTTATTTTAGTGTAATTTGTTGTCATGGAACCGAACTGCGACACATATTCGATCCTCCCCAGAAGATTGTAATATGAAGGACTGGGTTCCCGAACAACGGGAGCCCCCTTGGAATGCCTGTGATCTATAAGAAGATTGACTTCATATTTTTCAAATATATTTTTCTTTGGGGGTTGTTTTACTCCGAACAAAGCAGCCGGCGCGTCTTCCTCTTCTTCCTTAAATACGTCTATATTGTCCGCTACATCTTCCTGGACATGATTCAGGTGCTGTACAATATCCTCAAACTCGCGATACTTAAATCTCAATTCATCTATGATATGCTTTATCGAAAAAAGCCCTATTTCTCGTTCGAGATCTTTTATTTTTGTCTTGGCCACTTTTTCCATAATCCTTACTTCGGTTAAAACCTGTTCAATATCGACATGCAATTGTTGTTTTTTCTTTTCTATTTTTTCCGAAGCTGTCTTGGACAGTTTCGCGTACTCTTCATTGCTCATCTGGCTCTCTCCACTACGAGGAACGAGAATAACACCGGTAGCCGTTTGTTTCAGTATAAACCCTTCCTTGAAAGCTTTCTTATCTATCTCTTACAGAACAATATCTCTCTTACGTATATATTCTTTCAAAAGCTCCTGTTTTCGCGTCTCGTAATCGTCACTTTCAAAGGCCTTGGGAACCTCGACCTTCAACTCTTTTATCAATTCTTCCATATCTTTAAGATATATTATTCCCCTGCCAGGCGGAAGCCTTATAGCTATCGGCTCATCTTCCTGAATAAAGTTATAAACATATATCCAATCATCCGGGGTCTCTTGTCCGGTGGCTATTTTGTTAACGGCCTTATTGATCTGTGTATTACGACCGGTTCCCGCCGCGCCGCAAACAAAAATATTATATCCCTCTGCCTTAAGATTCAATCCAAGGTCTATCGCGTTTACTCCTCTTTCCTGATGTTCAGGCTCATGGTCAAACTCATAGTCTTCTGTGGTCTTAAAAGGAAAATCGGAAGGATCGCATATATTTTTCAGGTCCTTAGGCTTTAGCTCTCTCATAGATACTTACTCCTTTTATATTATTAAGTCAGACTCACGCAAAACGCTGTTTTTTCAATAAGACTGTGTCATAATGTAGGGGCTTGATCCATCAAGCCCGTTATATCGGGTTCGATAAATCGAACCCCTACAATATATTGTATGCGGCCATTCGCAAAACGAATTACGACACAGCCCGAACAACGAAAGTTCCGTTTTGCAGGATTCTTATTATTAAGTTTATACACTCCGGCAATGCGATAATCTAACAATACCTGATACTTACACGCAAGTCAAGCCGACCTGAATCTAACCTGGATCCTATTTCCTTTGCCATTCTGAGGAACGCAGTGACGAAGAATCTAATAAATCGTTCGCGGCCGGAGGCCGCTCCTACGGCTATGGATCACGAACTATCGACTAGGAATTACTTTATAACAGCGTTATATACACCGAGCCATAGGGGGATGGTTATAATGGCCGTCAGGTGGGTATAAAAAATTATACTGCTGAAAAACTTATTATCGGCATCAACATAACCGCCTATAACAACAAGCGATACGGCAGTTGGCATAATTGCCTCGAGAAAAAGAAAAAATTTATAATCCGTTGCTATGGGAATACAGATAAGCACCAGTAAGACTAAAAGCGGGAACAAAATAAGTTTGGATACCGCACCCGCGATTATAGGCACTATATTTTGAGGGTTATATGCCCTATACCGGGCCAAATATGCCCCCAAAGTAAGCATCGCTATAGGAAAAGCCGCCTGGCCCAACTGTCGTAATGGATCCATTACCACGCCCGGCATGTTGCCGGTGCCAAAGATCGCGACCCAGGTAATCGAAAAAATAGTCGCGATGACGGGTGGATTTAAAAAAATCCGAAAATTAAATTTCCCCCTGTGATCTCCTGACAAAAAAAGCGGCACAAGCGACCACATAAGGATATTAAACCCTGTTATAAACAGGAACATATGCACAAGAAGCCTATCCGCCACCGCACCCGCGAAAGCGAACAAAATAAAGTTCATCGGCAGGTATCCGCAATTCTGAAACCCGCAGGCACATACAAATTCTTTCAGGGGAACAGTTTTTCCAATGAACTTATGTATGATCTCGCCCATAAGCATCCCGACAAGCGAGAATATAATAGCTGCAACAGGCAAAGTCCACCAGAATGAATATTCTGAAAAACTAAAATGCGTAATGGTTTTAGAAATAATAAGCGCGGGAAATATTATACTGACAAGCAAAAGGCTTAGTTGATCAACAAATTTCTCATTGATCATCTTGGATCTGAAAAGAAAAAACCCGGTCAGCATAAGGACAAAAAGCTTAATTATGGCTGCTTCTATCGCAATAAAAGTAAATTGAAGTTCCATCCTCTCTAGTCCCCTCTTCGAAGATGCCTGAAAAAGTTATAATAGCCCGAAAGTTTTGCCCTAAAATGAAACGGTTTATTCATATCAGAATTGGTTATTTTCACTCGCTTAAGTTCATACAGGTCTTCATTTACCCTGCTAAACCCTCGATTGGTAGTGCATGCTCCCATGTATCCGGCTAATTCCGTCACCTTTTTTACTTTTTCGTTAAACCCGCCCAACGGATAGCAAAAAAATTCTATTTTTTCGCTAAGTTTAGCTTCAATATCATTTTTCGAGCCCTCGATCTCATCAAATAACCTGCTTTCCTGTTTTACTGACGGAAGATACACATTACTTCGGGTATGACCGCCAAAATCCATATTGTTTTCGGCCATCACCTTTATCTGGTCCCAGTTAAGGTACCCCGGATTCTTGCCCACATAATCCGTTATTAAGAATACCGTAGCGATCATGTCATGTTTGGACAACACAGGAAAGGCATATAAAAAATTATCCTCAAAACCGTCGTCAAACGTCACAACTACGGTCTTAGGAAGAAACTTCCTGCCCGCTTTAATGTTTTGAACAAGCATCTTAAGCGAAATAACAGAATATCCGCTTTTTGCCAAAAAGGCCATCTGCTTAGTAAAATTCTCCGGGCTTACACATAAAGTACTATCCTGATCCGTACTGATCGAATGATACATCAGTATCGGCGTTACGCGCCGGGGACGCATATATACAGAATATAAAATCCCGACAACGATCGCCAGAGTGACTGAAACGGCTACTATTCTTTTGTGAAGGATTTTCATCAGGCCTACTTAAATAAGGGACGGAGCCATATTTATTAAAGCTCCGTCCCTCATAGTTATCGGACATATTACGAAATGGTTATACAAGTCACGGGACACTGTTCCGCACCGCTTTGAGCGTCTGTCAACTGATCCTCAGGAATATCATCAGCTATCGCGACAACAGCCTTATCTTCTTCCATTTTGAATACATCAGGAGCTAACTGCTCACATAGCCCACATCCAATACATGTCTCCGCATCGATTACAGCTTTCATCATCAAACACCTCGCTTTTTATGTTTTGGTTATTTTATTAATTGGTTATTCTACCAAAAGCCTCCCTCCGGGTCAAGGGCGGTAATGGCAGGGGTACGGCATGCCGTGCCCCTACGGTTTTACCCTGGTTATATTGCACTCCTGGGCATGCAAATACATTGGATTTATTGTCTCAGCGGCATCTTTTTCACCAAGCGAAAACCGCTCAAACCCCAGGCGACCTATATCCGGCGCCTTAGGAAACCAGTCAATATTTTCTCCACATTTGGCCAGAGGATGTCCCTTAATCTTTTCTTTATAGGCATTTACAGCATCCCCAAAAAAGACGGTTTCTTCGGTCAAACTGTCCAAAAGCTCATCTATTGTAACCAGTAGATAGTCCGTAACGCGTTCCGGTGCCGGCTTGGAAAAATCATATACGCAGGAGTATACTTTGCCTTTTCGAGCGTCTAAAAGTGGTGCCGCTAATTTACTCTCTCCCCCATAATTTACGGCAATAGCATCCATCGTTGGCACACCGGCTATGTTATTCCCCAAAACAGCCGCAAACCCCTTTACCGTCGCGACCGCTATTCTAAGACCGGTAAAAGAACCGGGGCCGATCCCCACACATACCAGTTCTACCTCGCGGATCGACCACCCGAGAGCATCAAGTGTATCGCTTATGGTCGGGATAAGTATCTCACTGTGTTTTATTCCCACGTCCTGGTGAAAAGTACTTTTTACTTCTTTATCATCAAGACATGCTATACTTAAAAATTTTGTAGATGTATCGAATGCTAATATTTTCATATTACTGTTTCCTGGAATTTATTCCCCACCGGATTGATCTCGATCCTTCGTTCCGTATCGCCCGCATGTTCTATTTTTATCTCAAGATACTCTTCAGGCAGAATGTCCTTTATCTTGTCCGCCCATTCAACAACGGTAACACCATCTCCATAAAAATATTTTCTATAATCCAGGGTATCACAAAAACTTTCCGCCTCGAGCCTATAAACATCAAAATGATACAGGTTCCTTTTCCCTTCATATTCCTTCAAGATAACGAACGAAGGGCTATTCACATATGAGTGATCTTTAACTCCCAAACCCTTTGCCAAACCCTTAACAAACATGGTCTTCCCCGCACCCAAATTACCGATAAGCGCGATAAGATCCCCGGCATTCAACTTTTTCGCCAAATCAGAAGCCAACTCCATTGTTTCTTCAGGAGAATGCGTTGTTATAATTTTATGTTCGCGGGCAGAGCCCGCTCCTACATTACCTATCACCTCTCACCTTTCACCTAAGTGTCGATATCCTTCCGTACTCAACACACTCGAGCGGCCGGCTCTATCGATAAGACGCAGACCTTTTCGTTTATGTGTTATTTCGCCAATAACTGAATACCCCGAAGCGTTCATACCTCGAAGCAATCTATGGGCTTCATTGTCTCGCATAGTAAAAAGAAGTTCAAAACTCTCGCCGTAATAAAGCGCGTCTTCCAAGGTTAGCCCTTTACTAAGAGGCATCGCCGCGGCATATAGCCTGCATCCCGTATTGCTCTCGCGACATATACGGCCAATATCCATAGCGATACCGTCAGAAGTGTCGATCATGGAAGTTACTTTGTATCGTCCTGTCAAAAACTTAGATTCTTGTAATCTCTGATCAAATGTCAGATGTTCCTTTTTACCGTTCCTGACGGGTCCGGTTATAAGAATAAGTTCTTTCTCTTTCGCTCCGGAACGTGTAACCAACAGCTTCTTACCGACTCGCCCTAGCACAGAAACATCTATCACCAATTTTCCGGAACGATTAGTATCTCCGCCGACGACCTTAATGCCATATTCTTTACATATACCGAATATTCCACTATATATCGCGCGAATAGCCGCCAAATTCATATTTTTGGGGACTCCTATGCTTACGATAATATATTTAGGAAGTCCTCCCATCGCGGCAATATCACTAATATTTACCGCGACAGCTTTACGCCCTATTTTATTATATGGATCTTTGCCGACCCTGAAATGCGTGCCATCGATAAGCATATCAGCCGCCCAGAGAAGATAACTGGTCTTATCATGATCGAGCACGGCACAGTCATCGCCAATACCAAGCTTTACACCTTTGGACATTTTACCCGCGCGTTTTTGTATGTCCGCAATTAGCGCTAATTCTTTCACCGGCCAAGCACCTTCCCAATCTTCTTCTTATCCGGCTTCCGGATTACACCCCGTTCGGTGATTATTGCCGTTATAAGTTTTCGTGGGGTAACATCAAACGCCGGGTTTTTCACCAAAGCGCCCTTCGGCGTAATATACACGCCATTTATCATTTTTACCTCTTCCGGGGAACGCTCTTCTATAGGAATAGACTTTCCCGACCCGAGAGAAAGATCAAAAGTAGACACCGGAGCGGCTACATAAAAAGGGATCTTATGATAATGAGCTAAAACAGCCACATTATAAGTTCCTATCTTATTCGCGGTATCCCCATTAGCCGCTATTCTATCGGCTCCCACGACTACCGCGTCTATTTCTTTTTTTGCCATTAGTGCGGCCGCCATATTGTCGCATATAAGCGTTACCGGCATTTTTTCTTGCATAATCTCCCATACTGTTAAACGTGCGCCTTGCAGCCAGGGCCTGGTTTCATCGGCATAGACCATTTTGATTTTATTTTTCGCGGAAAATATCACTCCCAGAGCGGTTCCGTATTCGCCAGTCGCCAAGCCTCCCGCGTTACAATGTGTCAGCACGTTTGAAGATCGTTTAATAAGTGTTTTTCCATTCTTACCGATCAAGCGGCATATCTTTTTGTCATCCGTTAGAACTTTATGAGCTTCTTCAAGCAATATATTTTTTATATCGCTTATTGGTTTATTTTTGTTTTTACAAGCGACCGAATCCATACGCTCTAAAGCCCAGAAAAGGTTTTTGGCTGTCGGACGGGAAGACGCCAAATACTTTATTGATTTATCCAGCTCCTTCTTAAACGCTCCGAATGTCCTTTTGCTGCTATTCCTTATGCCTAAATACGCTCCATACGCACCGGCTATACCTATTGCCGGTGCCCCTCTTATTTTCATGGCCTTGATGGCTCCCCACATGTCTTTGTCTGTCCTACATATAGCGTATCGCGTCTTCCGGGGAAGATATCTCTGATCTATAAGCTCTACCCTGTTATTTTTCCACCTTATTGTATCGTATGCCATTTATCTCCTTTATACTAGAGAAGTCAGAATACTGTAGGGGTTCGATTTATCGAACCCGTTACATTATACCGGGCTTGATGAATCAAGCCCCCACCTTTTCACTTCAAGCCCCTGCGTTTTTTGTTTCATTGTGTGTTCGCGAACTGGATTTTATGTAGGGGTTCGATTTATCGAACCCGTTACATTATACCGGGCTTGATAAATCAAGCCCCTACCTTTTCACTTCAAGCCCCTGCGTTTTTTGTTTCATTGTGTGTTCGCGAACTGGATTTTATGTAGGGGTTCGATTTATCGAACCCGTTACATTATACCGGGCTTGATAAATCAAGCCCCTACCTTTTCACTTCAAGCC
>JAJRVD010000072.1 GCA_024277375.1 Candidatus Omnitrophota bacterium
ATTCAGAGGACGAAGTGGCTATACAGTGGACAACGGCAGGTACATGCGACTTTGTCAATATAAGCTACTCCACGGATGCGGGGGCCAACTGGACTTTAGTGGCGGATGAGGTAGCTCCGATAGAGACCGCTCCTTACGCGAATGACGGTATGTTTGAATGGAAAATACCCAAAATAGAACGTACTACGACAGCTATGGTGAAGATAGTCTCCTCGACCGATCCAAACGCGTACGTTGAGTCTTCGCAATTCAGTATCAAGGGACGCTTGACGATCGATTATCCGACGGATCCGGGAGAGTTAGTCAGATGTAATACTACAGAGGTTATACAGTGGACGACGAAGGGTATAATACCTTTGGTAGGACTCAAATATTGGTACAACAGCTCCTGGCTCAGTATATTGAACGCCTCTTCCGGTTTGAACCATGTTAACGGCGGGTCGTTTGGCTGGACGGTTCCGAACATCAAGAGTACCGACGCGAAAATAATGGTATATGATATTGACGACGCGGCGGTAAAGGGCGAGTCGCTGAACACGTTCACCATAAAGCCTCGGATTTCCTTTGAAACGGATGACGAGCCTATAGGCGGAGAGATATATCTTTACGGGAACCAATTGTCCATAAAATGGACAACACACGGACCTATAGACAATGTAAATATAGAATTCTCAAAAGACGGCATGGCTACATGGGAGAGCGCTTTCGCTGTAACCGACGAACCGAATACCGATACATATGACTGGACCGTCCAGAACATGGTGTCGGGAGATTCTTATATACGTATTTCCGACGCCAGTGACGCGGCGAATACATACATTGACTCCGGTAAGTTCCGTGTACGTACCGTAATAAACATAACCAAGCCTAATGGCGGTATTCCTGTCAAAGTCGGGGAACAGGCTGAGATAAAATGGATCCAGTCCGGTGATACGGACAATATTTATCTATATTACTTCGATGATCTTGTGGGAGTAAAGAACCCGATAGACGAGGCGACAGGCATTATGGCCAACCCGGCGGATCGTACTTATATGTGGACCGTTCCTGATTTTATATCGGATACGGTAAAGATCGGGGTAGCCGATCCTAACGACATAGCGGGATCGAAAGATGAGTCAACTGCGGTATTCGCGGTTACGCCTAACATCGTGATAACAAAACCTGACACTACCAGTAAGTGGAATATAGGCAGCACGTATACCATCGAATGGAACTGGCAGGGAACGGTCGAGCGTATGAACATTTACTATTCGCTGAACGGTGTTGACTACAACTCGATAATACTTCTTACCGGGCTGGACAGTCAGCAGAGCGCGACCTATGACTGGTTTATCGATTCGGCAGTGATCACTCCGTCCCCTGACTTTTATATCAAGGTAGAGGACGCTAACCCCACTCTGGCGGCAGACGCTTATGCGGTTTCGGCAAAAGCCAAAGCGCGTGCGGACTTTACGCTTGACGCGGCACCGCAGAGTGAATTCATAGTGGGAGATGTATACACGATAGGCTGGAGCTGTATCGGGAACGTGGCTGATGTAAAATTGCATTATTCTACGGATAGCGGCGCGACTTTCCCGGCCTCTAAAGAGATAACTGCCTCCACCCCGAATGACGGTGAGTTCGACTGGACAGTGCCTGACGATATCAATCATACTATGAGGGTGCGCGTCATGAGCGCGATAGATGATGACGCGTTCGACATCACACCGGGTGATCTCAGGATCAAGGGAGATCTCTGGATAGATGAGCCTCTTCCGAACGATTCCTGGGATGTCGGCCAGCCCTATGACATTAAGTGGGGATGGAAAGGCACAATGCCGGAAGTAGAAATAACCTATTCGGTTAACGGCGCGTCGGGACCTTTTAACGCTATTGTCGAGAACTATGGTACGGTCGATGACGGTGTGGTAGCCAACGGTACCGGCGCCGGCGGCGCGGCATCACAGTACTCTTACACCTGGACGGTCCCGGATGAAGCTACGGGTCAGGCGGTACTGAGGGTAACGGACGCGAGGTCCGCGGAAGCGGATATCATAGCGGAAAGCGGTATTTTTCATATAGTCGGTTACATCCTCGTGAAGTCACCCGTCAGCGGGGATAGACTGGACGTGGACAGCACGCATGAGATCAAGTGGGAATGGGGTAGCACAATGCCGGAAGTTAAGATCACATATTCCACAAACGGACTTACGGGCCCGTTTGATCCTATCATTGAAAGTTACGATGTCGCCGATGACGGCATCGTAGCCAATGGTTCAGGAGGAGGCGGCGCGGGATCCGAACATAGTTTCGCGTGGGTCATACCGGACGATATTTCTCCGGACTGTATAATCCGGATAGCCGATCCGCGAGATGAGACGGTTTACGACGATTCTGACACTTTTAAGATCCAAGGGGCTTTTACGCTTATCACGCCGGCCGTAACACTGAATGACAACGGCACACCTGGAGATCCTGGTGACGATTTTTATGAGAGCCGCTGGATAACGAACGAAGTTCGCCGGATAACGTGGAGTACATTCGGAACAATGCCTAAAGTGGACCTGGTCTATTCAAAAGATGATTTCGCTACGGAGATAGCCATGGCGAACGGCACCGATGTCGATAACGTGAATATGTTTGATTGGACAATACCTGACGATCGTTCTGAAACCGTTAAGGTGAGAGTATATAATCATATGGACCATGATGTATATACGGAAGGGCCCGTACCGGCGGGCGGTGTGGATACGATGAAGATAGATTATTACAAGATCACCTGGGATATACGCGATCTTTTGACCAACGCTCCTATAGAGGGTCTGTCGATCAGTTGTACTTCGGGATGGGAAGGAACGGGTATTTCGACGCCTATTACTCACGAAACTCCCGCGGGGTTCTGGGAAGCGACATGGGACCATAAGGATTATGGTGTGATAACCGAACCTTATCTTCTCGGATGGGACGCGGATGCGCAGGAATGGAAGGGTGACAGGACGATCTACAGAACCATGGAAACTCTTGTTGTGCATATATGGCGCGCATATACTGAATTTGCTTATGACGTAAACACTGATAAACTTTCGATGACCAGTTGGCTGGAAAGGGACGGTTCTTTAGTGTCTGGATCTTTGATCACCGATGTCGTTATCTATGACGGGGTTGTCAGGATAAAAAGAAAGACGACACTTGTGGATGACGTCAACCAGAAACACTATTATTATACGGATATCCCGGATACCGTAAAGTTATGGATAGGCGATCGTTTGGGCGAGGTTCGAACAATGGATGATGTTATAAATGATTGCGCCGCCTATAAAACAGGGGAATGGGATATTTCAAGTGACTTCGGTGGGTTCTTTATTCAGGATTGGTCGCCGACGAACTATTCGGCTGGCGGCACTGACTACACTACTTTGCAGGATGGTAAGGTTTATACAGTCGTAAGTTATGCCTGTATCGCGACCGGTGCCAGTTTTAGGACACCGGTATCGTTCGAGGTTACCATACCTATTAAGATGCAGAAGATGGAAGACACGATAACAGAAAAACTGGATACGTCTTTAGGTGAGATAGATACGATGATGCAAGCGAAACTTGATACCCAGACACAGACGATCCAGGACTCTCTGGAAACCCAGACGGAAACTTTGGACACAAAACTTACCGAACAGACCACGACCCTTGAAACCAAGCTTGACGCGCAGACGCTTGCCATTGAAACTACTTTAACCAGTTTCGAGAATTCAGTTCAGGGCGCCATACAGGACCTTGAAGACGGCGCGGCGGATATAGCGATAGCCGGTGCGGAGATGAGGCTGGCGGGCGAGGAGTTTGAGGAAACCGCCAGAAGATATTCAGGAAGGTTGATATTGCCGACCAACATAATACTAGGGGAGACAATAAATATACGGTATCGTGTAATGGGCGAGGGAGTGACGCCGATAATGGACATTTATGATCATGACAATAATCTTTTGCTCGGCAACCAGGTCTTGACCGCTGTCGCCGGAGCGGAAGAATTGTACGGTTTTGATTTTGTTACTGATTCTACAATTCAAGGAGGCAAGGCTCTAACCATTATGGTAACCGAAGCTATATCCGGCAACCTTGAGGTAGGGTCGGTAATGATCGAAGCGATGTCCCTGACGGATGTTGCCGGTCTGGCCGCGTCGGGTTCACAAACGCTAACTCTTATAAAGCAAACTATGAAGGTTCTTGAGGACGTAAAAGAAGCTCTTTCCACGGACATCGGCGCGGCTAATGCGGCACTGATAGACTTGCAAAGCAAGATTGATCTCTTACCGCAGCTTATAGCCAGCGAAATGGGTGCCGGGGAAACTCAAATGATAGCCAGACATGTCGAGGAAATGTCAACCCAATTGAATATTCTGGCCGGGGAAGAAGGATACGATCTTAGTACTATGTTAGAAGTGACCTTAAGTGAATCGCCGACCATGAAGGAATTGCGCAGTAAGACTGATTCTATCAATGGCGCTGTTGGTGTAATGAGGGATATTGTGGAGCAGAAACTTGGTGGAAGTGATGAACCTGTAATTTCTACTTCGCTTATTTCGGATTAAACGGTGAATAGCGGCTGCGAATGGTGAATTGCGGGGCCAGGCCCCAAAGGGACACCCCTAAGCACAAAAAATGCCCGATATTCCAACTTTTTGTTTAATCGCGAACAAAAAACTTTTAGTTCGCGGTCGGTCTGTCCTCCGAAGTCCTGGCAAAATTGGGAGGTCGCTCCTACTAAATCATCTTCGAAATATTGCAAAATATCCAAAGCGCCGTATACTTAATAATAATAGTAGGAGCGGAGTTTCTCCGCCCTGATCGTGATGTAACATAATAATGAGGGCACGGTATGCCGTGCCCTCACAGGGGACATATAATGAAGAGGTCCAAAATAATATGTGTCATGCTCATAGCGGTGGCGTTTTGCACTCTCGCGTTTGCTGATCTGAAATTGCGTGTTGTAGCGGTAAATCCTTCAGAGACGGAGATCAAAACCACACAGGTTAAGATATATCTCCCTAAAGAGGTTTCTCCGGGGGATATCATTGATTCGGGTCAGTTAAGCTTAGAGTTTGACGAGGAGAAAAGTATATATTATGTGCATAGAAGGGACGTCGAGTTAAACCCGCGTGAGACAAAAATATTTGAGGTGACAATAGAAGACATATGGATAATACCCGAAAGTGAGTTGACTTTTACTCAGCGAAGGACAAGCCGTATATTGGATCGACTGGAAGAATCAAGCTACTACGTCGAAGCCGCTCAGATAGCCGATAGCATATATGAGCGTTTGGATGAGGTCCGCGTAGGTCAAACAGATGAATCAATAAGCAGAGAAAGCCATATCGGACTTTACCGGACAAACCTTGAGGTCTTGGAGCGGATCAAAAAAGACATAGACAGATTGGAAAAATTGCTTATCTACGTGGGGGGGCCACCGGCGCCTGAGATGTTGGAGGATTCCACGTTGAAGTCAGACGCGCCTTCAAAGACAACCACATGGCTTATAATTTTCCTTATAATTGGATTTATCGGTCTTATCGGGATGGTGTTCTTTTTTACATGGCATAAGCAGGCGCAGCTCACTGAAAAAATAATGCTTAACGCGCGCGAAACTTCTTTTCCGACTTCGGAAGGTGAAATGCCGGATCTTCCCGAGGAGGAGAGTGGGGACGAGCGATGATTGAAGAGTGGCGAATAACGTAGGAGCGGGCTCTGCCCGCGAACAAAATACCGGGGACAGTCCCCTGAGACAAAGGACTAAACATGCTGGATGTGCTTGTAATTACACCTCAGAGAGTGATATTCGAAGGAAAAGCCAGAAGTGTTACAGTTCCGGGGGAACAGGGCGTTTTTGAGATACTGTCATATCACAAAGACATCGTATCCAGACTTTTCAGTGGAGACGTAAAGGTGGATGAAAAGAAATATAAGGTCAAAAGAGGTATAGCTAGAGTAGAGAACGACAATGTAACGATAATTGTGGAGAGATAGGCGGAAGTCAGGTGGTTCCCCGCATCCCTTCACTCGCTTTGCTCTGTCGGGATGACAGGTAAAAGATAGGGTTATGCAAAATGGAACTTTCGTTTTGTAGGGGTTCGATTCATCGAACCCGATATAACGGGCTTGATAAATCAAGCCCCTACATTATGACACAGTCTGATAAAAAAACAGCGTTTTGCACAAGCCTAAGGTAAAAGATATAGAGGAGAAAATAAATGAGTAGAAACGTAGCTCTGATCCTTATATTTGCTTTGTGTATATTGGGTCCGGCTTTTGTTATAGGCACAAGTGCTTTTTCAAGTATTAGTGCTTTAGGGCGGAATCCGTCCGCGGCGCCCAAAATATTTACGGCCATGATCATTGCCCTCATATTCGCCGAGGCGGTAGCCATAATAGGGCTGTTGGTAGTTTTTCAGTTGTTCGGACCAAAATAGTGTACAGGATACAGAATGTAGAAGACAGAAGTCAGGATGTGGAAGCCTGTAATTTATTCTGAGTACCAATTCCTGACTTCTTAAAAGGAGACAATACATGTTCATAGTACAGCTTATTGTTTTTCAAGTATTTGTTTTCACCGCTCTTGTTATAGTGATGAGACACATTATGAGTAAGAACGTCTCTGCCGCCGCGGAACGATTGCAAAGCATGAGTGATGAATATTTAAAGAAAGAAGAAGACCTGAAAAAAGAGCAGTCAAAACTTGCCGGAAAATATAACGAAGTGGTCGAACGCGCAAAAAAAGACGCGGCTCAAATAAGGTTGAAGGCGAAGGAGGCTGCCAAAAAAGACGCCACAGATATGGTTGTAAACGCCAGAAAAGAAAGCGAACAGATAGTAACGCGGGCTGAGAACTGTACTATGCAGGTAAAAAAAGAAATTGACGAAAGAATTAAAAGTGAAGCAAATGTAAGAGCAAGTAAGTTGATAGAACACATATTGCCGGAAGTTATAAAGAGACAGATGCATGCCGAATGGATGAGAGAGATGGCGGAAGATGGACTTAGCGCGCTTGAAAAAATGAATATTCCTGATGTTGTTGAAGCGGAGATAAGATCTCCTTACAAGCTTGATCAGAGCGAATTGGAGTATGTTAAGAAAAAGCTCAAGACGCATCTTAAGCGCGAAGTTGCAATAAAAGAAGAGTTAGCTCCCGAGCTTATAGCGGGCGTTATCATCGCGCTGGGAAGCGTGATCATTGACGGCAGCTTGTTGTCAAGAGTCGAAAAGGTAGTTAAGGAGATGTAGTGTCAGGTTCAAAATCTGCCCCTACGGATTACGACGAACGGAGAGTACTAGTGGCTAAAAACATAAAACATAAAACTGATAATAAGATCGAGATAAAAGAAGTGGGCCGAGTCAAAAGTGTGCGCGAATTTATTGTCAGGGTGACTGATATGCCGTCGTGTATTTCCGGTCAAATGGTTGCGTTTCCGAACGGCGTGAGGGGACTGGTAATGGGGTTTACCGAGGATGAAGCCCAAATACTGTTGTTAGGGTCTAAAACCAATATTCGTGCCGGCGATGAAGTGTACTCTCACAGTGAACCTCTTATGTTGCCCGCCGGCGAGAATTTTTTAGGCAGGGTGGTGGATGGCTTGGGGGTTCCGGTAGACGATGGTGGTCCGATCAAGGCTGACGGCTATTTTTCGGTGTTTCGTCAGGCCCCCAGCGTTATGCAGCGAATACCGGTTGAAAAAACAATGGAAACCGGAACGGCTATGTTAGATGCCATAATTCCAATAGCGAAAGGGCAGCGCCAGCTTTTGATAGGGGACAGGTTGACCGGTAAGACAACTGTAGTGCTTGACGCCATTTTGAATCAAAAAGATAAAGATGTAGTATGTATCTACTGCGCGATCGGAAAACCTTATTCAAGTTTTACGAGGATTCTCGACCTTTTAAGGGGAAGAGGCGCGATGCCGTATACGATATGTGTGAGCGGTGTAGCTTCGACTTCCGCGGGAGAACAGTATCTCGCGCCGTATACGGCATGCATCCTCGGAGAATATTTCATGTATAAGGGGAAGGATGTTCTGGTGGTATTTGACGACCTTACAAAACACGCGTGGATATATCGGCAGATATCGCTTCTTCTGGAGCGAGCTCCGGGTCGTGAAGCATATCCCGGAGATATTTTTTATGTACATTCACAGCTTATGGAGCGCGCCGGATATTTAAAACCGGAATTGGGCGGCGGTTCTATGACCTTTTTCCCAATTACCGATATACTTCAGGGTGATGTTACAGGGTTTATCTCGAGTAATCTCGTTTCGATGACGGATGGACAGGTCTATTTCAGTACATCTCTGTTTAATAAGGGGTTTAAACCGGCTATTGATATGGGGCTTTCAGTTTCACGTATAGGGAGTAAGGCTCAATGGCCCGCGATGAAGGACATTACCAAGTCTCTGCGTATAGATTATCTCCAGTATCTGGAGCTCATAAAGATAACGCAGCTACGCGCGTCAGGATTATCTAAAGACGCGGAGGCCAGGTATAAGAGAGGACGTGCTATCGAGGCCCTTATTGTCCAGGATAAGAACGAACCTGTTCCCACGGAAGAGCAAGTTATGCGTTTTTATCTATTAGATAAGGGCTATTTGGACGGTCTCTCCGAAGAGGATGTAGCGAAGTTTAAACAAGAATTTTTCATGTTTGCTAAACAGCAGATCCCTGTTGTCGTTGCCGATATAGAAAAAACGCATAACCTTACGGATGAGAATAAGGGAAAAATAGAATCGTGTTTTGGAGCGTATATAAAGAATGCGTAACGGTGAAATATGGAACCTATCGCTAAAATTAAAAAAGAAATGGACTTCAATAAGAACCTTGGTTCTCTGGTCGAAGTTATGAAGAACATTGCCGTGATGGAGTATCACGCTTTTGAAAAAAAAGTAAGAACGTATCCAAAATTCATGGAAACTCTGGAGAGTTTTTCCAGCATAGTTTCAGGGCAAAAGATACCGCATCCGTTTCTAAATCCAAGAGTAAAAAAAGAGGGAATAATAGCCATTACTTCCGATGTTGGTCTGCTTGGCGGGCTTAATATGCAAATATTGCGCGCTGCTGTCGCCGAATATGGTCGTCATCCCGGCAAACTTGTTGTTGTCGGGGAAGAGGACGGGAATATATGCGTGGATATGATATACCTTATGTCTGGTTTCCGGGAGTAAGTGAGAACAATCGTTATGAGCAGGCCTTTCAACTACGTGATTACGCCGCTGAGCAGGTATTGGAAGAGCAGATAGGGTCGGTGAAAATAATATATCCGCGCGCGGTAAGCTTTGTTGTGCAGAAGGTGCACATCGAGAAAGTGCTTCCTTTTAGCCGGATACCGAAATCTTCCGCGGCGACGGTGGGTATGGGGGGGGACACGATATTGGAGTCGACGGTAGGGGGGATAATAGAGTATCTACTGTTTCTCTATCTTGGGCAGAATATTTTCGAGATATTGGGGTGGAGCCGTTTGGCCTAATTAGCTGCCAGATATATGCATTTGGAAGGCAGTTCGCAGAAGATAGATGAGCTTAACGATAAACTGCGGCTCAAATATAATAAAGTGCGACACCAGCTGATAGATAGAAGTATGAGCGAGCTATTCGCGTCAAGAAAGGTGTTCGGTCAATAAAGGAGAATGTAGGGGCAGGCCTCTCAGACTGTGTCGCAATTAATCTCAGTCACGCTCCCCCCGACGTCATTACGAGGAGCGAAGCGACGCGGCAATCTCATAATATCGAATAATTTTATGTGGTTGCTTTGTATATGTTTTTTGCATGACATTTGCGAATTGAC
>JAJRVD010000073.1 GCA_024277375.1 Candidatus Omnitrophota bacterium
AGCTGCTCCTCCTTAAAAATAATCCGATGGTACAGCAGATTCTTCGACTCGGTCACTTCGTTCCCTCGCTCAGAATGACATATGTTGGGATAATTCTCTGCGGAGAACTGAACTATTACCCCTCGCTCAGAATGACCGGTGTTGGGCTGATTCTCTGCGGAGAACTGAACTATCACATTTTTGTTGACTTAACTGACTTTTATGTGGTATAATTCCCTACTATTTATATCGGGTTTAGAGGTGTAAACGCACACAGGTGCAAAGAAAATATAAGTATGTTTAATAATTGTGCTAAAAGATACACATTGGCGACAAAGTTGGTGACCACGGCAATGGTGTGCCTGTTTTTTTTAAACACTGTCGCGTGGGCACTCCCTACGGTAACAAATTCTACCAGCACTCTCCAGATATGGTTACGATTCAATAAAAATTTCAATGGTATTTGCAATATAGCCGCGAGTGAGTTTAGCGGTGATGTCGCGCTGACTGTTATTGATGAGAGCAGGAAGAAGCAGGCGCAATTTGAGTTGCATGAAATAATGCTAATGGCAATAAAAGGGGTCCCTTTTCAGGACATGAATGCCAAGCTGGACGATAAGTATTTCGGATATGAAGGCCAAAGAAAACGCATATGGGCAGTGAAGCCTGTTCCTGATGAGGAAAGTAAGGACAAAGAGAAAAAGACCACCGTAATATATCTGGGGTTCTTGCGTGATAGTGAAGATCGTCCGAGATATAAGGTAACTTTCCAGGGTAGTGATCTGGAAGAGATCCTCCAAAGTCGGGACAAGTTTAAAATCAAGAAATTACGCTACGATAGGGAAGAGGAGCTCAGGACCTATGTCGACCTTATCGGAAAAAAGAACGAAAGAGATCTTGGGAGTATAGATGAGGAACAGATAGAAGCCATTAAAAGCAGTTTTGAGGTTGATAAGGCGCTTATAAAGCATCTCAAAAGGGTCAAGGACGTAAAAGTTGTTAAGCATTTATCAAAGCCCCGGCAGGTAGCAGGGTCGATCGAAGAAAAAACAATAATGATGATAAACGGTGTAGTGGCGGCAGCGCTTTCCGCCGTTAAATATGAAACTGAAGAGTATCAACCGTTTTTAGCCGCGCTTGCGGATAGTAAAGCAATTGAGACTTATGTTGAGATACTGAAGAAATCGAAATATTCCGAATTGTTTAAATTGATAATAGCCTTGGCTGAAACACCGCGCGATGGTGTACAAAGTGGAATAAACCCTAACGAGGTGTTGGGTAATGTAGATGCCGAAGAGATAGATACATATATTGATTCTTTGTTGAACTCCGGGAATATTTCGCGAAAAGGTCCTCTTGCTACCGCGTTTGCCGCTATACAAAAAGGGGGATTGCGCAGAATTCCGGATGAGCTGTTAATGAACTCTATTATAATCAGAGAAAAAGGGGATTATTCGTACCTGGACCTTGATTCTGCCCCGGATAAAAAGGCCTTGGAACAATTAGCGCAAAAACTAAAAAAGCCTGTTAGCGAACTTAGGATAATAATACCCTTTGGCCAGAGGCACATAGCTTCTAAGCATCACAAGTCTGAAGAAGAATATTTGGTAAACGCTTTGATCAAAGCCGGTATTACGCATGAAACGAGTGATTATGACGAGATAAAAAGAATAGTTGAAGAAAACGGGATCTATGAAAATGGAAATATTATTATTGTCCGAAGTACATTTATGGCGATCTTCAGCCTGATGGACGAAAAAAATCCCGATCGGGCTGACGCGATAATGGGGGCCGGTATCCCATTGGCCATGACTCAAGCGGCGTTTATCATTAATGCTTTTGACAAAGCTTATCTGGAAGTTGATGTCAAGCCGTATCAGCCGCATAGGAACACAGAAAGACAGGATGCCGATCCGAATATCTATGGCGAAGAGAAGATCACGCACATAGATAGAGGGATATATCGACAGTCTGGGATAACACCCGGTGAAAGATTTACGCAGAATGACCTGGTCCGATCCGATAATGGAGCTATGATAATCGCGGGGATAAAAGAGTGTGATCTGTGGGCGCCGGGCATGCGGAAGGTTCAGTTCAACGCGGATATGACAGAGGTTACCGTCTCGGTGCTTTGGGTGGGACTTTCAGGCGATATAAAAATATTTGAAATAACATACGAGACAGTTGTAGGGGACATATTGTCGGAAATAAAGAAATGCAAAAAGAAGCCTGAGGAAAACAGACGATTAGCGGAATTGTATTATGATCTAGCCAGGACATATGTTAAATTCGGTAATTTTGAGGGGGCGATCAAGTATTGCGAAGAAGCCGATGAAGTAAGCGGCAGGTGGCGTCCGTATAATGCCGGCGGTTTTACAAGGAATTATAATTTGTATACGGTGTACGGGGAGTATGTGAAGGCCTTGCTGATGTTAAAAAAAGGCGGGAAGAATCCCGTCTCCAAGTTGTATGACGCTATGTTTGAGATGCCCACGTTGAATGTTACTCAAAACGACGCGTTTATAGGTGATGTAATAGATAGTCGGCCTTCAGTCGCGGAACTTGTGCGAAAGCTGAATCAGGAAATAGGGGATATTGCTTTTAAGCAAGGCCGTAGGGAGTATAGAAAAGCCGGAGAAAAAGCATCGAAAAAAGGAGCGTCGGAAAAAGAAGAAACAGGATTAATAGCCAATGAAAAAGCAATAAGAAAACAGTTTGAACAGGCTAATCTGTATTATAGGACCGCTTTACGGTTTTTCCCTCCGGCGGGAATAAGGACTAAAAAAGAACAATTGGATTATGATCTTTATACCAAGCTGGTAGAAGTTTCCGAGCTGTTTTTCGATAATAAAAAGACCGGCGTCCCGTCACCCGCGTATTTTGATGATCATGGAAAAAAACAATGGTTTATTGGCAGAGTGTATACGTTGTTCATCCAAATCGCAAAAATATATGAAGAAAACGGTAATTACAAAAAAGCGGTTGAATATTATAAGATCACCGGTCACGATCTTACCGGATTTAAAGATAGTTTATGGGGAACGGATGGATTGTTCCCGGTACAGATAAGGGAAAAGGTTCCCCAGCAATATGAAAAAGCGGGGATGTACGAAAGGGCGCGCAAAGAATATTTTTCGCTAATAGACCAAAAATATCTTACGGATATTGTGATAAAAGGCGATTCGCTTGAGTGGAGCAAAAGAGATAATTTCGATTATGTTTCAGAATTTATCGGGTACACTTTTGATCCCATGGTCCGATCTGTCAGCGGGTACATTGTTATGGATATTTTTTGTAACAGTAAAACAGATACGGCTAGAGATAAAACAAATGTACATGATATGGTGATAGAGATGTTTAAGAAAAGCATAGAAAACAAGCTAAGAAAGAGATACAGCGGATTTTTAAAACATAAAAAAGAGACGATAGACAAAAGATCATTTGTGCCGGGAATATATGGAATTGACAAAAAATCAGGTTTGCAAGAACTATTATGGGAGATAAAGGAGGATGGTTCTCTGGGGCTGCCGCTTGCGTGGGAGACCTCAGAGTTTCAGAAAAAAATAAAACGTCTTATTGATATATTTGAACAAGTTGACATTGAGTATATTAAAAAAGAATGGGACACGCTTTGTGAGGATATTGGAGTGAAGGGGGATGCAAAAAAAATACA
This sequence comes from Candidatus Omnitrophota bacterium, assembly GCA_024277375.1. Classification (GTDB taxonomy): domain Bacteria; phylum Omnitrophota; class Gorgyraeia; order Tantalellales; family Tantalellaceae; genus JAJRVD01. The sequence goes on from JAJRVD010000073.1 coordinate 3,653, forward strand.
GGCTGGAACAAACAGGATATTTGAGGAGATCATCGCGAAATATTGTGGGAACGGAAGATACTATCATACGCTGACGCACATAGAAGCTATGTTGAGAGAATTAGATGTGATCAAAGACCAAAAATGGTTTAAGGAGCTTGATGTGGACCTGAAGGCCATAAAGATGGCTGTAATTTTTCATGATTTCGAGTACACCTTTGGCAGTGGAGGTGAGAATGAGGATAAAAGCGCTAAAGCCGCTGAAGAAATATGTTTGAGATTGCGTCAAGGTGATAAGTTTAGTGAAAAAGTAAAGGACCTTATTTTGACAACAAAAGATTATCAAGCCGAACAGAGCGATGATAACGCTCGGATCTTATCGGATCTGGACCGGGCTGTTTGGGGAAGTGCGCAAAAAATAACCGGGTTTTCCATGCAGGAAGTAAAAAAACGATTATTCCATAAATTTGAACACAACATAAGGCGTGAACATGACAAAGAATATGACGATAAGAACTATGTGGACGAAAGATTGGACGCGTTAGAGAAATTTAAAGCGATGGACGATATTTACGAACTTGAATATTTTAGAGAGAAATACGGTAAAGAAGCCCGCGAAAACATAAAAAATCTTATAGTCGCGTTGAAAACGGAAAAAGATGTACGCGCTAAATTAATTAAACCTGAAGAAGAAGACAGGTTTACCGCTCTTGAATACATGGACAGAAAGACGGCGATATATCCCATATATCATAATAATTTTGGAGATGTGGAACTTGATGTTATAAGCAAAACAGAAGGGGTATATGATAAGGTTGTTATCCTTGTTGTCCCGCGAAAACCGGACGAAAATCCCGAGAAGATCCAAAAAAGGATCGAAAAAATTAATGAAAAGATCAAAGATCTGCCGAATGTAAAAGTTTTCGGTATATTTGATGAGGAGACAATGTCCCTGTTTATACGTACTGTCGGAGCTAAAACATACATTAGAAAAGCGAGAAAGATACCGCCCGGAGTCGGTAAGATCATAAGGGAGAAAAAAGTGGCGGATGAAAATTTCAAAAAATACAGGATCGAACCTGTTTTTATTGTTCCGTCAAGACACAATTTATTGCCGAAAGATGCCGAAGAAATTGAGCCGTATATTGAAGAATTGTTAAAAAAGCTGGGTAAGTATGACCATATAATGGAAAAAGTTACTAATAAAAAGGATTATCTCTATTCACAAGAAGCTTTTTCGGAAATTAAAAAATTACAAGACAACGACGCGAGAAAGCATAAGGTTTCCAGAAAAGTTGCTTTTTACGCGGGAAGTTTCGATCCTGTAACTAACGGGCATATAGAAGTTATAGCCAGAGCGTCAGAGATGTATGAGAAAGTTTATGTAGGCGTTGAAAATTACCCGGGACATCAAGACAAATATAGGTTTAAGGACGTAAAGCTTAGAATGCAGATGATCAAAGATGTCATAGAAGGGTTTGGTATAGATAATGTGGAAGTAGTTGAGTGTTCGGGATTAATAACAGATGAGGCGGCTAAGCGGGGAGCAGGAACGCTGGTCCGTGGAGCCGCGGGTATAGATGCGCTTCATAGCGAACTTCTGCGTGCCTGGGCACTTCTCCGGCTAGATAAGAGAATGAGTATAGTTCTGGTTACTCCGCGCAAGTACCGCAAGGTTAGCGATCAGGATGTAAGAGATAAGATCGCCAGAGGTGAAGATATCTCAGAGCTTGTTCCCACGACTGTGTTTTGGGAAGTTATGAAGAAGAAAGTAAAAGAGCTTGATCTTACTATTGTCGGAGTGTTTGGAGGTACAGGCTCTGGAAAAACAACGGCTTTAGAGGTATTCAAGCAAAATAAAGACATTTTTATTATTGACTTCGACAAGATCAACAGGGAACTGCAAAGCCAGCAGTCGGTAATCGATGAAATAGTTAGTGCGCTTGGTGAGGATATACTGACCAAAGAGGGTGAGATCGATAGAGCGAAGCTCAGGAAAAAAGTTTTTAGGGACAAGAATAAAATGTATCTTTTAATGCGTATAATGTATCCTCTCTTGTGCAAGAGGAGTTATGAGATAATGAAAGAGGCTTCCAGACGCGGGTATAAAGCGATCGTAGCCGAAGGGGTAGGTATTTTTAAGTCTAAAATGAACAAGGTTATGGACAAGAGCTTGCTTATAGACGCTCCGGAAGATATTCGCATAAAAAGAGAACTTGCTGCCGCGGATAGAGAGAAAAGTGATCTCACCGAAGAAGATATACGTTCAACGATAAAGGCTCAACGTGGAAAGATAAATGATGCCAGGTCGAAAGTCGATAGAGTTATTGATAACTCGGGAGAGAAAAAGGAGCTGATCTATAATGTGGGAAGATTTATTTCAGAAATACTACCTTCTCATCCCACGGGAGACCTCCCGGAGGAAAAGGAGATCAAGGATCACAATGATAGAGCTTTGGAGGTTTTAAGGGAGGCTCAAAAGCATTTAATGAAGGTCCCGGAAAAAATAGTGAACAAAAAGCCTATAGAGTTTTCAATGGATCTGTCTTTGGTGCCGGAAAAGAACTTTGGTAATAACATCAAAACGCTTGCGAGGCTTATTCTGTTGTATAGAAACGTTGAGAACGCGCATTTTGTTTTCAAGGAGCGCCCGAGATTAGTTGAGGGTCAAACACTACCGGATCGTTTGGAAGAAAAGTTCTCTAAAAACGGGAGGATGATGGGAACAGTGATCAATCGGTTGCGGGAGGAACTAAGAGAAGCCTCCGGATTATGCAGAGATCAGCCGGACATAGAAAAATTGATTGAAGATCATATTTGGATTGGATCGAAGCCCGCAAAGCCGGGTGTATTCCCCGTAAAAATACCTATAGTTTCAAAAGATCTACTTGTTTGGGCGGATGACAATGGAATAGAACTGGATGAAAACGAGTATCCGGTCGCTTTGGAGGATTTTGATACGAGCGAAAAAGATACAGCCCTCCTGAGAAATTTTGAAGCCGCTTTTGTTAGCGGATTCGCCAAGGCGGTTCTGGTAATCGCTAAACACAGGAAAGACAAGGCCGATGAAAAGCACAAAAAAGCGGCTGAAAAAGACTTCGAGGATATAAAAGAAATTCTTTGCGTTAAACTTAACGGGCTTTATGGTCTTCTTAGAGAAGGCGTAATGATAACTCCCACAACACTCGATTATATGATACATGAGGAATCCGTGCACAGATTGCGGCGTGCCATAGAATTATACTTACCGTCTGCCTATGGTTTGCTCGAGGAGCTTTCAAGGGTCCACGAAAATATTCAGTTATATCTGAGCTTCGCTTAATTGGTTTAATCTCATAAATGATGGTATACTTCTTTTCATGCAAGGTGGTATGAAAAGAGACAAAAAGACCGGTATTATGTACAGAGTCTCTGTGGCTTCTTCGCCTGATGCTGTTCTTTTGTTGGTCCACGGTCTTGGAGCGCATACGGGAAGATGGAAGTTTCTGTCCGGGTTCTTTTTAGAAAACAATATGTCCTCGTATGCGATAGAACTTAAAGGGTTTGGTAAGAATGCCGAGAGCCCCGGGCATATAGATTCCTTCAAAACCTACTACAATGACATATTTCGTCTTAATAGCATAATCGCCGATGAAAACCCAGGCAAAAAAGTGTTTCTCATAGGGGAGAGTATGGGGGCCCTTATTTCACTTTCCGTATCTTTGGAACGGCCCGAATTGTTTGGCGGATTGGTATGTATTTCTCCGGCTTTTGTCAGCAAAATGAAGCTTTCGGCGTTGGATTACGCGAAAATATTTCTGCCGCTTCTTTATAATCCAAAAAAACAACATGAAATGCCGTTTGATTCGGCTATGTGTACAAGGGATGTAGACTATCAACGAGAGATGGATTCTGACGAGCGCGAACACAGGTTCGCGACATCCAAACTTCTCCTGGAGATAGCGCGTGCCCAGGTGCGCGTGATAGTACATAAAAAGCGAATAAAGGATCCTGTGCTATTTCTTATTGCCGGAGAGGACAAACTGGTAGACCCGGGGGTGAGTAAACAGATCTTCGGCGGTCTCGGCTCGAAAGATAAAACGATCGTAGATTATCCGGCGATGTACCACGCTCTTTCGATAGATACCGGACGAGAAAAAGTATTTGCCGACATTTTAGGCTGGATCAAGGAGCGGATATTTATCAACTTATAACTGATAGTCAGTTACTAGTGTCCAGTTGAAAATAACAAATTTTGTCGTTCCCGCGAACAGACTGTGTCGTAATTCGTTTTGAGGATGGCCGCATACAAGATATTGTAGGGGTTCGATTTAGCGAACCCGATATAACGGGCTTGATGAATCAAGCCCCTATACTATGACACAGTCTGAAAAGCGGGAATCCAGAACCCTTATGGATCCCCGGATCAACCCCTTCGGGCTTTACTCGGGATGATATTTCGTTGTTATCCTGAGCGAGGGCGAAGCCCGAGCCGAAGGATCTAAATGCTGTACGCTTTACGCTAAAAAAGGAGTTCCAAAAGTGCGGTGCATTCTAGCGATAGATCAGGGAACGACAGGAAGCCGTACTGTTTTGTATAACAAGACAGGCGAAATTATCGCGAGCGCCTATGAGGAATTCACCCAGTATTTTCCAAGGCCCGGTTGGGTAGAGCATAACCCCATGCATATCTGGCGTAGTGTCAACAATTCCATACAGAAAGTTCTTAAGAAAACCCCAAAAGCAAAAGTCGTAGCGGTAGGTATCACTAATCAGCGTGAAACGACGGTTATGTGGGATAAAGTGACCGGTAAACCTGTTTATAACGCGATCGTGTGGCAATGCAGAAGAACATCCGCCAGATGCAATAAACTAAAAAAGAAAAAAGGAGCAAGCGCGTTTTTCAGAAAAAGAACGGGCTTGCCGATAGACGCGTATTTTTCGGCGACAAAGATCGAATGGATACTTAATAACGTATCGGGTGTGCGCCGAAAGGCCGCGCAAGGGAAGATCCTTTTTGGGACTACCGATACATGGATCTTGTGGAAACTTACAGGAGGGGAAGCGCATGCCACTGATCATACAAATGCTTCCCGGACTATGTTGTTTAATATCGAAAAACTTAAATGGGATAAGGAAATACTTAAGAAGTTTAAGATCCCCGAGAAGATACTTCCCGAAGTTAAACCTTCATCCGGAGTTTTTGGAAAGACCTTAAAGATCGGAAGACTCGGGGCAGATATACCGATATCGGGTATTGCCGGGGATCAGCAGGCAGCGCTTTTCGGCCAGGGGTGCTTTAAACCCGGCACGGTAAAAAACACGTATGGGACGGGATGTTTTATCCTTTTGAATATGGGGAATAAGCGAGTGACCTCAAAACAGGGTCTTATTACTACTTTGGGATGTGGTTCGGCAGGTAAACCTGTATATGTGCTTGAGGGCTCGGTGTTTATAGGCGGAGCTGCCGTGCAGTGGCTCAGGGATGGGCTTAAAATATTAAGAAAAGCTTCAGAAGCCGAGAGGATGGCGTTCTCGGCAGAGAATAATGAGGGTGTATATTTTGTGCCGGCTCTGGTCGGGCTTGGCGCGCCTTACTGGGATTCCGCCGCGCGCGGCGCGATCTTCGGAATAACACGAGGTACAAAGAGAACCCACATTGTCAGAGCCGCGGTAGAAGCGATGTGTTATCAGACAAAAGATGTTTTGGAGGCCATGAAGAAGGACTCGAAAATAAAAATAAAAAATCTAAAGATCGACGGCGGTGCGGCACGTGATAATTTTCTGTGTCAGTTCCAGTCGGATATTCTCAGAATTAATGTGATAAGGCCAAAAGTTACCGAGACCACCTCTCGCGGTGCGGCATATCTGGCCGGTTTGGCTGTCGGATACTGGAAGAATACGGGTGAGATAGAAAAATATTGGAAGAAAGATAAAAAATTCAGCCCGAAGATGTCGAAGAAAAGATCAGAGGTTCTTTACGGAGAGTGGCTTGATGCTGTCAGGCGAGTACTTTCTGAGCGTTAACGGGTTCGATGAATCGAACCCCTACAGACAGATAAAAATCTTTAAAGCAAGAAAAATGTAGGGGCTTGATTTATCAAGCCCGAAAACCAACAACATTTTTATGTCAAAAAAATATGATGTTATCATAATCGGCGGCGGGGTTGTGGGTTCGGCGATCGCTCGCGAACTTTCTCGCCACAAGATCGAAGTCGCGCTTTTTGAGAAAGAAGAAGAACTCGCTTTCGGTGTTTCCAAATCTAACAGTGGCATCATTCATCCCGGTACGCAGAATCCGGCAAGTTCGCTGAAGGGGAAGCTATGTGTTAAGGGAAACCGGCTCACTCGGAAAATAGCCAGAGAATTGGAGCTTGATTTCAAAGAAGTAGGGGAGCTTATAGTAGCTTTCTCGGAAGAAGAGCTCTTTCGTCTTGGAGAGCTTAAAAGCGAAGCCGAAAAGCTTGGAGTGCCGCGTCTCAAAATAGTTGGTCACAAATGGCTCGAGAAAAACGAACCTAATCTCAACAGGAAAGCAAAAGCCGCTCTTTTTGCGCCCACAGCCGGCATTATAAGTCCTTACCGGTTGGTTTATGGTCTTTCGGAAAACGCTCAAAAAAACGGTGTAGAAATACACACGTCCGCAAAAGCAGTAGAAATAGATGGGGAAAGAGGGGCCTTCGAAGTGTTTACGACCGATGGGCTTTTTGAATCAAAATATATTATTAACGCGGCGGGCCTTTTCGCGGATGATGTGGCCGAGATGGCAGGGGTAGATACGTTCAGGATAAAGGCGCGTAAGGGAGAAGAATTTCTTCTGGATAAAAAATGGGAAGATCTAACGCGTCATCTTCTTTTTCCCCTTCCGTCAGAAAAAACCAAAGGAATACTTGTTATAAGAACCGCCGATGGTAACCCGATGATAGGTCCAACAGCAAAAGAAATAGAAGATAAACGGGATCTCGCGACGACAGACGAAGGGTTTAAGGAGGTTCTCTCGGGAGCACAGAAACTGGTTCCCGGTATTAATGGGAGCGATATTATCGCTTACTTCGCGGGTCTTCGTCCGGCATCCGGAGATGATTTTATTGTCCGGGAAGAAAAAGAAGTGCCGGGGTTTATAAATGTTGCCGGTATTCAGTCTCCCGGGCTCACGGCCGCCCCGGCGATAGCGCTTATGGTCGTGGGTATTCTAAAGAAAAGCGGACTTCTCCTGAAGAAAAAAAAGGTATTTCAAAAACATCGCCCAAAGAAGATGCATTTGTTCGCTATTCCGCCTTCCGAGACCAAAAAGCTAATAAAAAAGAACGCGGCTTATGGTGATATTGTTTGTAGATGTGAAATGGTATCGAAGGGGGAAGTTTCGGAGGCGATCGCCTCGGGCGCCCGGACGCTTGACGGGATAAAATTCAGGACACGCGCGCAAGCGGGCAGGTGTCATGGAAGTTTCTGCACAACACGACTTATGAAAATATTATCAGAGAAGACAGAAAAACCGCTTACGGAGATAACAAAAAGAGGCGAAGGTTCTGAGATAATAAAGAAGGATAGATGTGATGGTTGAGAGAGACCTGGTCATAGTGGGCGGCGGTCCGGCGGGTATGGCAGCGGCTATCTCCGCGCATGAAAACGGAGTCAAAGATATACTGCTTCTCGAGAGAGATCAATATCTTGGAGGTATACTCAACCAATGTGTTCATACGGGGTTTGGTGTTGAATATTTTAAAGAAGTTTTAACGGGACCGGAATATGCCGAGCGGTTCATAAAAAAAATAAAGGAAATTCCGGAGATCGAAGTAAGCCTTAAAACGTTTGTGGTCAATCTTGCGACAGATAAATCGCTCACATATCTTTTGCCCGGTAAGATGGAAACCCTGCGCGCTAAAACACTGATCATGGCTACCGGGTGTCGTGAGAAGACGCGTGAGATGGCGCATATTGCCGGAACCCGACCGGCAGGTATATTCTCGGCGGGTCTGGCACAGAAACTTATAAATGTAGAAGGCCTTCTTCCGGGTAATAAAGTTGTTATTGTAGGTTCCGGGGACATAGGTCTTATTATGGCAAGACGGTTCACACTTGAGGGCGCGAAAGTAAAAGGTGTTATAGAAATAGAGAATGTCTCCAGCGGTCTTGTTCGTAACGTGGTTCAATGTGTTGAAGATTTTAATATCCCGTTCTATCTCAGGCACAAGATAACCAGGATATACGGTAGGGATAGGGTCGAGAAAGTTGATGTCGTTCAGGTAGACGAGAAAGGCACCGAAATTACAGATTCAAAATTCGAAATTGAGTGTGATACGGTTCTGATCTCCGTCGGGCTAATACCCGAGAATGAACTTATAGAAATGGCGGGGATTGTTTTGGACGAGAAAACGAATTCGCCGGTTACGGATGAGGTCAATAAAACATCTATCCCAGGTCTTTTTGTATGCGGGAATTCATTTAAAGTTTACGATATAGTAGATACGGTAACGCGGGATAGCTTGGAAGCAGGCCGCCTCGCCGCGGAGTATTTGTTATGAAGAAGCGACTGACATGCGTAGAATGTCCCAAGGGTTGTGTGCTTTCGGTAGATATAGAGAATTGTATGGTTGTAGATATTATCGGAAGCGAATGCCCCAAAGGCAAAAAATACGCCGCGGACGAGATTGAAAATCCGGTAAGGATATTAACTTCAGCGGTTTTAACCGAAGGTCTTTCCCTTAAAATGGTTCCTGTCAGAACCGACAAGCCTGTACCCAAAAATAGTATTTTAAAGGCTATGGAAGAAGTAAAAAAGGCGCGGATCAGTAAAGCTGTTCCCGCGGGCGAAATAATAATAAAAAACCTGCTCAACCTCGACGTGAACCTTATCTCCACCCGTGAAGTAAAACGCGTATAGCAAAGGGTTAGATCTCGTCACTCCCTTCCCTGGGGCCCTCTGGCCCCAGAATGATCTCGAAAACGGTGTTTCTCAGACTCGCTCGGTCGAGATGACAAACTCTATCAAAAGTGTTAAGTTAGAAAAAATGTTCAAATATTGGACATTTTTTGTGCTTAGGGGTGGCCCTTTGGGGCCTGGCCCCGGTAGGGGCGGTAAAGATTTCAAAAAGGTGGCGATATAAATTTGTAAACTGCGTTTTTGCCAGGTAAGCTATTAACGGGTAATATAAATTAAAAGGTAGATACATTTGTATACGTCTCTGCCGGTAAACAAAAATGTGTATCACTGTGCCCGCAAAGTACTGACATTTAATAAGAGTGTAATAAGGTGCCTAAGCATGAACACTTATTTAAGAAAACACAGAATATTGAGAAAAGCGATTAGCGGTATTGCCGTGAGTGTTTTTCTTTTGAGTAGTGTTTTCCAGGCCGCTTGGTGTGCCGTGGATATGGGTGCGACTTTATTCGGTACAGGTATAACGCCGGAGACTGAATACGGCCGTTCAGCGCGTCTTGACATGGATACCTTTACTATTCCATCGCATCTAGGTGAGATCAAATATACTTTTAAGGGCAAATCTAACAGGGTGCTTCTTCATATACAGGACGCGCACGCTAATTTCTTCGCCCAAAATAAGATCTCCGGGATAATAGACTACCTCAATAAAGAATACGGTGTTGAGATGGTGAACCTCGAGGGTGGTGTGCGTGAGTACGACTTAAATGTTTTTACGTCGATGACAGGTACAGATATCCGCCGAGAGGTCGCCGAATATTTTATGAAGCAGGGGGAGATAAACGGCGCCGAATTCTTTGCCATAAATAATCCCGGCAAAGTAACGCTTTGGGGTGTCGAGGATAAGGACCTGTATCTCGCCAATCTCAAGGTGTACCGTGATTCTTTAAACTACAAGGAAGAGGTAGATAAGTCTCTGAAAGAGCTTACCCACGTGCTCAATAACCTCAAACGCAATATTTACACCTCGCAACTCTTAAAAATAGACACTGAATATAACGCTTACAAAGCGGGGAATAAGGAATTCCGTGAATATCTGGAATTTCTGATGGAACACGCGAAGGACAAAGGTGTACAAATAAAAGGATTTTCCAATTTGTATCTTTTAAACCAGGCGATGGAGCTTGAAGGAAAGATCGATTTCCGTAAGGCCAATATAGAGAGGAACGCGCTTGTCGAAGAACTTAAAAAGAGCCTCTCAAAGAGCGAATTAAGAGAACTTGTTTCAAAAAGTGTGAACTTTAAGACCAAAAAGATAACACGTCGGTCATTTTACGATTATCTTCTCAAAAAAGCGAAAGAAGTGAAGATAAAGATAGCCCGGTTTCCGGCGCTTTCGAACTATATCGTTTACGTAACGATATATGAGTCGGTTGACCGGTATAAGGTGATGGACGAACTGGAAGAGTTCGAGAAAAAGATAAAAGAACCTTTATATCGCAACAATGAGCAAAGGCAGCTGGATGTTCTCTCGAAGAACCTGGCTCTAATGAAAAATCTCTTCGCGATATCTCTTACAAAGGCGGATTATCGTTATTACCAGAATAATGCCGATTCTTTCGATACTCGTAACTTTGTAAAGTTTATTGAAAAAGAAGCCCCTAAATACAAGATTACCGCACGGCCTCAACGGGACATTTCAAATGTTGATGGTTTCCTCAAAGACATAGTGCAGTTCTATGAATTTTCATTTAAGAGGGATGACGCATTCCTCGAAAACCTGCGTTTTTCCAGGATACCAGGGGGTGTCGACGGCGCGATACTTATGACGGGAGGGTTCCACACGGACAATATGTGTGAACTTATCGAGAAGAATGAGATATCGTATGTCTCGATCCTGCCGAAATTTACCAGCGGGAAAGATTATGTAAGCCCGTATTTCAATCTTCTTGCCGGTCAGACGAGCGAAGTCCAGCGTATGTTGGCATCTGTTATAGCAAAGACGTATACGATGCAGTTGGCCGCGAAGTTGAATGCTAATCTTGGAGAAGAAGTTTGGGGTAGGGCCAATATCGATTCTTTTCGGGCAGTAGTGTTGATCTGGGATAGAATATCGAAAGGTGAGACTGTTCGCATTAGAATCAACGATAAAGATGGGCAATTCATGCACAATCTTGTGTTTTCAATGGGCAAGGACGCCAAGGGGAATAAAAAGATCGAGGCTAGAGAAGAAACAGATAAAATCGCTACAGCCTGGACCGTGGACGAACTTCTGGACGAAGTTCACGAAAAGGATATGGACGCGAAAATAGCGAATGCGTTTGCTCCTGAAAACAAGGCGACGGATGTTGAGGCAGTTCTACAAGACGCGAGTATGCGCAATAAAGCTGCCTATTATTTAGATAAAATAACTGATGGGTTGTCAGGGCCGAAGGCTGAGGCTTTGCGCAGGCAAGCTGAGAGAGTGAGAAACGGGGATATTGCGATAAGTATAATCAAGAACAACGATTTCGGAAAAGCGGCGCACCCCGGTGGTATGGGTATTCATATTAACGCAGAGTATCCTGGAATAAAAGCGATCCTTAAGGACGATGATGCGTTGGCTAGGATTATCGTTCATGAAGTAGTGGGTGCTATTACGAAAGATCATGGAGTAGCGGAAGAAGTTGAAGTAGCGTTAGGAGCCGGAAACATATCGCGGGCGGTTATTGTGATTGACCGTGATACGGTTGAAACGATGCATAAGGCCCCATGGGACATACAAGGGGCAGGGGCAAAAGCGCTCCGCAGAGAAGGCGGCAGAGATTATGCGCGTGGCAAAACATTGGTACAAAGAAGTGTAGCGTTGCCAATATCTCCCGCGGATATTGTAAAATGGAAGAAGGATCTTAACAAGGCGCTGTCCTTGCTGCCTTCGGATCAGAGAACAATATTCAGTATCCATTTTGAACAAGTTCTCCAACAATTTAAAGTTCTCTCTTCTCTCAATGAATACCATGATTTTCAGCATACGATGGACGATATTAAATTCGTAGCGCAAGGTATAGTGAACATGGTGAAAGAAGGAGAGACGGTAAAACCAAAAGACGCGTTTAAAGTGCTTCTCGCGGCTTTGTACCACGATGTGGGATATACCCTGCCGGAAGCACGAACACATAATCATGTTGATTTGTCCGTCGAGATCGCGAAGGCAGAACTCGCCAAGGTTATGGAGTTGAATGCAAAGGATGTTAACAATATCCTGGTGATGATCGCATCGACAAGTATAGCACCAAAAGAAACCGAACAAGTAGAGACCCTCAGAAAGGAAAAGCTACCTTCTACAACCCTTATAAAGCTCAAAAATATACTTTTGGCGGCGGATTTAGTTGGCGCGGCAACGACACCCCGGTATTTTTCTATGCTGATACAATTATACAAAGAGTTCGCTAAAAGTTATGAGGATGATAACGAAAAGGTCGATATGTTCGGATCGGCGTTGCAGCTCCTGGCTGGAACATACGGGTTTCAGGAGTTTTTTGCAAAGCCCGGTGTTATTGGCGCTGCACTGGGGCATGTTATCGAACCCCTTGAAAAAGATGCGACTACCGAACAGAAAGAGGATCGCCAAGATAAAATTAAGGCTCGGGAGACAGCGGTAAACAAGTTCCTTGGAAATATTTTCACTGACGCCCAGTTAAAACAATTTGAGACACATATGGATACGGCCGGCAAAATCGGGGATGCGTATAGTAACCTCAAAAACGGTAAGGTTGCCGATGTTGAAATCGGAGTAATTGTTTCCAAGAAAAAAGATGACAAAAACAAAACATTCAATGACAACTTTTTGGGCGCGAATAAAAATAATCCCTCCAAAGAGACAGATTTCAGCAATATGGTGTTTATTTTAAAAATGCTGAACAAAATGAACAAGGGTGAGGATCTTAGCGGAGACATTAAAAGAATTGAAGACTTAGTACAA
>JAJRVD010000074.1 GCA_024277375.1 Candidatus Omnitrophota bacterium
AAACCCATTTGCTGAAATTTTAGCTGCTCCTCCTTAAAAATAATCCGATGGTACAGCAGATTCTTCGACTCGGTCACTTCGTTCCCTCGCTCAGAATGACATATGTTGGGATAATTCTCTGCGGAGAACTGAACTATTACTTTATTTTTTAGATTCCGGACGCCGCCTTCCGGGCAGGCCTCCATCCGGGGACATCTTGTGAATAAAGGTAGGAGTTCACCAACCCTTATTGGCTGGATCAGTATTTTACTTCTATAAGGACGAGGCCTTTTGCGGGGGCGGTCGGTCCGGCTAAGGTACGATCTTTGCCTTCGAGGATCTTTTCCATGCTTCCTTCGGGCAAATATCCCCTGCCCAAGTCTATGAGTGTACCGACAATATTACGGACCATGTTATACAAAAACCCATTGCCGTTTATTTCTATTGTTATCATTTCTTTCTTCTTTTTAATACTAATGTAATTTACGTGGCGAACCGAAGATCGTTTCTTTTTATCACTTGCCTGGAACGATTTAAAATCGTGCTTCCCCTCAAGAACTTTGGCCTCACGGCGCATAAGCTAGATGTTGAGATCATATGCGACACGCCATGCGTATCTTCTCCGGAAAGGATCACTCTGACGTGAATTGATCAGGTTATATCTGTACGTTTTGGATCTGGCATCGAACTGGGAATGAAAATCTTCCGGAACCTCATGAGCACATGTTACTACTATATCTTCCGGCAAAGAACTATTCAATGCTAAAACTATTTTTTCTGAGGGAATTTTTGAAGATGTTTTAAAATGGGCTACTTGCGCTTTGGCATGCACCCCCGCGTCTGTCCTACCTGCCCCATAAACGCGGTGGTGTTTTCCAAAAACTGCTTCTATGGATTTTTCCAGTTTTTCCTGGATGGTAGGGCCATTGGATTGCAATTGCCATCCCTGATATTCAGTTCCATCGTAGGCAATTATCAGTTGAATGGTTCGCATTAGCCGGCAATCAGGTGTTCCGCTATCTGTACAGCGTTAAGAGCGGCGCCCTTTCTAAGATTATCCGCGACAACCCACATATTCATTCCATTATCGATAGATTCATCTTCTCTTATACGGCCCACAAAAACGTCGTCCTTACCTTCTACCTCTATTGGCATGGGATAATCAGATGTTTCGGGATCGTCAAGAAGAGTGATACCGGGGAACTCTCCACAAAGTTTTTTTGCCTCACTTACATTGACCTTCCCTTCGGTCTGAATATTTATACTTTCAGAGTGCGCGTAATACACGGGGACCCGCACACACGTTGCCGTGATGGCTATTTCCTGATCTTCCATTATCTTTTTGGTTTCCAGCACCATCTTCATTTCTTCTTTCGTATAAAGATTGTCACAAAAAACGTCTATCTGCGGGATAAGGTTATAGGCGATCTGGTGCGAGAATTTATTTATCATACCGTCTGATACCGTATGCTCGCCAATACCGTGATGTGAGTCTTTTTTACTTAAATACATGGTTTGACTTTCCATCTCAAGTATGTTTCCCTGACCGGCGCCGGATACAGACTGAAACGTACTGACAACAACCCTTCTTATTCGACTTTTGTTGTTTATGGCGCATAATGGCAATACCATCTGTATCGTGGAACAGTTTGGGTTCGCGATAATGCCTTTGTGCCTCAGTATAGCCTGCGGATTAACTTCAGGGACTACAAGCGGCACTTCGTCTACCATTCGGAACGCACTTGAATTATCGACACAAACCGCTCCGGCCTCTACCGCGGATGGCAGAAATTCCTTGCTTCTTGACGCCCCGGCCGAAGCTAAAACAATATCGATCCCGCCAAAAGAATCTTTTGTAAGAACCTCGACCGCGATCTCTTTGCCCCGGAATACCAGCTTTTTATCTCTAGATCTTTCCGACGCCAAAAGATGAAGTTCATCTATAGGGAAATTTCTTTCCTCGAGCAATAATAAGAATTGAGCACCAACAGCCCCAGTCGCTCCCATAACCGCTACATTGTATTTTTCTTTTCTCTTCATTGCAATTCCTATCTACTTTTTGTGAGCCCCCCGGACATACCCGGGGAGCTCTGGTAATCGTGTAGGGGTTCGATTTATCGAACCCGATATAACGGGCTTGATAAATCAAGCCCCTACATTATGACACGGTCTGATTTAAAAAACAGCGTTTTGCATGAGTCAACTTATAGCCTACAGCTTATAACTATCGACTATTTAAGCGCCTTTACGACCAAGTCACCTACTTCAGTCGTAGAGTATCCCATCTTCCCCGCAGAGAGACTCTTCAGTTTATTAGCAGTAACATCCATGACTGCTTTTTCTATCATATTAGCGGCTTCTGTTTCTCCCAGAGTATCCAACATCATACCACCCGCGCATATTGCGGCAAGCGGATTAATGACATTCTGATTTGTGTATTTTGGAGCGGATCCTCCGATCGGCTCAAACATTGAAACCCCTTCCGGATTAATATTCCCACCGGCGGCAATTCCCATCCCGCCCTGTATCATGGCGGCAAGATCAGTAATAATGTCACCAAACATGTTATCCGTCACAAGAACATCGAACCATTCCGGGTTCTTTATCATCCACATACACGTAGCATCAACATGCGCGTAATCCCTCTTAACGTCGGGATAATCTTTGCCCATTTCATGGAAAGCTCTTTCCCATAGGTCAAAAGCATACGTTAATACGTTCGTTTTGCCGACTAAAGTCAATGTTTTGTCTCTATTACGTCTTTGGGTGTACTCAAACGCATACTTAAGACACCTGTCCACCCCCGCACGGCTATTACGTGATACCTGGATCGCAACTTCATTAGGCGTATCCTTGTCTATAAATTCACCTTCCCCGACGTAAAGACCTTCGTTATTCTCACGAATAACAACAAAATCAATGTCCTCCGGCTTCTTGTCCTTTATGGGAGTCCATACCCCCGGATACAATTTAACCGGACGCAAGTTTATGTATTGTTCCAGAGAAAACCTCAGTTTCAGAAGAAGTCCTTTCTCGAGAATACCGGGCTTCACATCAGGATGCCCTATTGCTCCAAGAAAAATAGAATCAACTGTTCTAAGCTCATCAAGCACGCTCTGGGGAAGTATCTCTTTTGTCTTTTTATAGCGCTCACCGCCAAGGTCGTAATCGACCTTTTCATATTTAATACCTTGCTTCTCACAAACCGCGTCTAAAACCTTCAAACCCTCGCGCACAACTTCCGGGCCTGTTCCATCTCCCGGTAAAACAGCTATTTTGTACATTTTTCCTCTCCTTTTGTCAGCACAAAGCATGGCGCATGGCACATGGGAGTAAAAGTTGTATTCTAAAACTCTCCATTCTCCCTGCTCTATTCTCCATGCAAACGTTTAGTTTATTTCTGCTTCTCAGCGTAAGCCATAAGACCGCCGCTTCGTATTATTTCTTTGATAAATTTCGGAAATGTTTCCGCTCTATATGTCTTTTCTCTTTTCGCTTTCTTAATCTCTCCACGGGTAGCATCAACCTCAGCAATATCTCCCGCTTCCAAATTGTCAGCCGCTTCAGGGCTTGTGAATATAGGAAGTCCTATGTTGATGGCATTTCTGAAGAATATACGCGCAAAACTCTTTGCGATAACACAGGAAATCCCTGCCGCTTTTATGGATATCGGAGCATGTTCCCGACTGGAACCGCAGCCAAAATTCTCCCCACCGACTATAATGTCGCCCAATTTGATCTTCTCCACAAACTCAGGATCGGCATCTTCCATGCAATACTTAGCCAATTCTTTCGGATCCGACGTGTTTAGATAACGGGCCGGAATGATCTCATCAGTATTTACATCATCTCCGAATTTATATACTGTACCTTTGAACTTCATATTCCTCCTCTTATAGGTCCGCCGGATGCGCGATCATACCTTTGATCGCGCTTGCTGCCGCTATAGCCGGATTGGACAAATACACAGAACTTTGGGGATGACCCATACGACCTACAAAATTCCTATTGGTAGTCGCGACGGCAACTTCACCTTTAGCCAGGATCCCCATATGCCCTCCCAGGCAGGGACCACAACTCGGTGTGCAGAAAACACCACCGGCACGAACAAATGTCTCCGCATACCCTTCTTTAATCGCCTCAAGATAGATCGCCTGTGTAGCCGGTATCACAACAAGACGCGTCCTGGAATGTACTTTCTTATTCTTTATAACTGCCGCGGCCTGCTTAAGATCGGATATTCTTCCATTTGTGCACGAGCCTATGACAACCTGATCTACCTCTATATCTTTCAGCTGGCTTACAGATTTTCCGTTAGACGGTAAGTGCGGCGCGGCAACAACGGGTTCAAGTTTTGAAACATTATATTCCCGCACATCGGAATATACCGCGTCTTCGTCACTGGAGATCACTTTATACGCTTTACGCGCTGGTTTGTATTTCCTGACAGCGGCCTTGACATATTTTTCAGTTTCTTTATCAGGCGCTATTATGCCGTTCTTTGCTCCGGCTTCAACAGCCATATTGCACATAGAAAATCTGTCGTCCATCGAAAGCATCTCAATGGTATTTCCGGTGAATTCCAGAGTCTTGTACAATGCCCCCGCGACCCCGATATCGGCTATAACATGAAGGATCAGATCCTTTCCTCCTACCCATTTCCTGGGTTTCCCGGTAAATCGGATCTGGATGGTCTCCGGAACTTTCAGCCAGCATTCACCAAAAGCCATAGCATATGCCAGATCGGTACTGCCCACTCCTGTAGCGAACGCGCCTAACGCGCCATGCGTACAAGTATGAGAATCAGCCCCTATCATGAGGTCTCCCGGCAGAACCAAACCCCTTTCAGGAAGAAGTGCGTGTTCCACCCCCATCTGACCCAACTCAAAATAATTTGTTATGCCGAATTCCGCGGCAAACTCTTTAAGGAGCTTAGCCTGGTTAGCGCTTTGTATATCTTTCGCCGGAAGGAAGTAATCCGGGACCAAACAAACTCTTTTTTGGTTAAAGACCTTTTTCTTGCCAAGCTGACGAAATTCCCTTATGGCAATAGGACTTGTGATGTCATTACCAAGACATATGTCAACATTAGCCCTGATAAAATCACCCGGAGCTATCTCTGAGATGCCCTTTGCGTGCGAAAGCAATATTTTTTCCGTTATTGTATATCCCATAGTACTCCTTGTAAGGTTTGCAGGGGCACGACGCGCCGTTCCCCTACCTCATGTGCATACGAACATGCAGTTTACCAAATTTTGAGATTTAAATCAATAGGGCATTTTATTGCTGATCGGTGAATAGTGAATGGTGAACGGTTACAATTTTGGGATAGAATCCAGAAGTTGACGGGTATATCCATCTTTTGGTGATGAATATATCTCTCTCGGAGAGGCAACCTCTACCAAGGTGCCCTCTTTCATCACACCCATAGCATCAGACATGAACTCCGCTACTCTAAGATCATGTGTTATGAAAACATACGTAAGATACATCTCTTCCTGAATATCTTTCAACAAATTCAGGATACCAGCCTGAATAGAAACATCCAAACTGGATACGGGTTCATCTAAAACCAGTATATGCGGTTTTCTTACTAAAGATCGAGCGATCGCTATCCTCTGGCGTTCCCCTCCTGAAAACTGATGCGGATATTTATCGATACATTCGGCACTCCTGAGTTTAACCACCGAAAGCATTCTCTTTACTCCAGCTTTTATCTCATTTCTCTTTTGCCCGGAAATAAACAACGGTTCGCCTACTATGTCTCCTATGGTCATTCGGGGGTTTAATGAGCTGAATGGATCCTGAAACACAATATCCGTATTACCCTGGCATTTTATCTCACCGGAGTCCGGCTCAAGTATACCAACAATAAGTTTCGCGATAGTCGACTTGCCGCACCCGGACTCTCCCACAAGACCAAAAGTCTTCCCCCTGGGGACGGTAAAGCTCACCCCGTCTACAGCTTTAACCGAGTCTCCATCCGAGGAGAAAATCCCACGACGCGGATGAAAATATTTTTTTACATTTTTTAATTCGATCATTGTGTTTTTCTACCCTGTACAGAACCGTTACATGACCCCGGGTCATGTAACGGTTCCCCTCCACGCTATCCCGGAAGCCTCCCGCGTTTATCTCCAAGCCGTGGTATACAGCTTATAAGATGTTTTGTATATTGTACTTTTGGGGTTTTTAAGACCTCATCCTTTGGGCCTTTTTCAACAACAAAACCTTCTTTCATCACACACACGTCATCCGCTATCATGTTTACAACTGAAAAATCGTGTGTAATAAATAACATCGCGAACTGTTCAGTTTCTTGTATTTGTTTGATAAGATCGAGTACATGCTTTTGTATTGAGACATCAAGAGCCGTTGTCGGCTCATCCAGTATTAAAATATCAGGCGAGCAAGAAAGCGCCATGGCCAACATAATACGTTGGCGCATTCCGCCTGACAATTCATGTGGATAGCTCATAGCGATCGCCCGGGGAAGCTTCACCCTCTCCATCAGTTCATTCAATCGCCCCTCTTTCTCATCGTGGGAGCGTCTCTGGTGCGCGTCTATAGCTTCCGTTATCTGTTTGCCTACACGCATAACCGGATTTAAAGCCGTAAAAGGCTCCTGAAACATCATCGCTATTTTGTTTCCTCTTATTTTTCTCATACATTCCGGATCCAAATCAAAAATATTCTGTTCATTAAACCATATTTCACCTTTTTTATGATCAGCACTTCGAGGAAGAAGATCAAGCATCGCCAAAGCGGTCATAGTCTTTCCGCTTCCCGACTCACCCACAAGAGCTAAAACCTTTCCAGGCTCCAGATCAAAACTTACGTTATCTACAACATAAGTCTCCCCGAACATAACCGTAAGATTTTTAACCTCCAGAATTTTGTTCATTATCTACTCTCGCTTAATTTTGGATCCAGCTTCTCCCTCAGACCTTCGCCTATCAAATTAAAACTGAGTACCGTTATAAGTATCGCCACTCCCGGGAAAAACGTAAGCCACCAAGCGTAATCAATATAATTTTTACCCGCTGTTAGTATATTTCCCCAACTTGGTGTCGGGACCTGAACTCCAAGGCCGAGAAAACTTAAAGCGCTTTCCACGAGTATGGCGCCACCGACACTAAGCGTCGCACTTACATATACCGGAGCCATCGCGTTCGGCAAAATATGTCTGAAAATTATACGCATATCACTGACACCCTGAACCTTGGCGGAATGAACAAAATCCCTTTCTCTCAAAGTTAGGAATTCCGCCCTGACGAGACGGCATAGCCCCGCCCAACTTGTCAGTCCTATCACGACCATCACATTGACTATATTCGCCCCCAGAAAAGTTATAACCATCATTATCAGAAAGAATGTAGGAAAACAATACATAACTTCCACTATGCGCATTATCAAGCTGTCTACCCAACCACCAAAATAACCACTCACTCCTCCCAGGAATAAACCGATCACCATAGATATAAAAACAGCTATAAACCCGACACTCAATGAAATTCGGGTACCATACACCATTCGGCTGAACACATCCCTCCCTAAATTATCCGTTCCGAAGAAATGCTCCGGAGAAGGGCCTTGCAACCTGCCTTCCAAAGACAGATCCAACTCCAAAGGATCATGTGTAGCTACAAACGACGCGAAGATAGCGACCAACGCCAGTATAATGATTATTGTTATTCCGAATGTTATCCGTCTATTCATTTATTGAACCTGATCCTCGGATCCACAAGAGCATAAGTTATGTCTGACAGGAATATGCCTAAAAGGGTAAGAACGGTAGCAATAACACCCACACCCATCACCACCGGGTAATCATAGTTCATGATCGCTTCATACCCGAGACGCCCCATTCCGGGCCACGCGAAAATAGTCTCGAGAATAAAACTTCCTGAGATCAAAACCGGAAGTGTAAGTCCAAGAACTGTCACTATCGGCAAAAGCGCGTTCCTGAGGACATGATTTAGAATAACACGCTTTTCAGGCAACCCTTTGGCCCGGGCCGTGAGTACGTAATTTTCGCCCATGACCTCGATCATACTTGAACGAGAATACCGTGATAACGACGCGAGAGAGCCTATTGCCGTAACGGTAACAGGTAAAACAAGATGCCAGAGAAGATCTTTTATTTTAGCTCCTTCATCGAGATATGCCGTATACCACGGGGTCATACCGGAGACGGGGAATAATTGCATTTTAAATCCAAACAAAAAGATCAAAACAAGCGCGAGCCAAAAAGCCGGAGCCGCGTATCCGATAAACACCACTATCGTCATAACGCGGTCAAAAAGTGAATTTCTTTTTACGGCACTGATCACTCCAATAGGTATAGCTATACAAAAAACAACCAGAAGTGACACTGCTTGCAGAAGTATGGTAGCGGGTAGCCGGGTCATTATCTTTTCAATAACCGGGCGATCATCTATCATAGATTTACCAAAATCCATCGTGAAAAATCGTTTTATCCATCGCCAATACTGCACGGGAATGGGCTTATCCAAGTCGTACATCCTGTTAAAATTAGCTCGGGCGCTTTCAGAAACCTCAGGGTTGAGACCATACCGCATACTTGTAGGATCTCCCGGCGCTAAATGCATAACAACAAAGAGGATACACGATATACCCACCAGCATCGGGATAATAAATAATAGTCGTTTTATAATGTAATTTTTCATAATAGCCGTAAGCTTGTCATTCAGACTGTGTCGTAATTCATTTTGCGGATGGTCGCATACAACATAATGTAGGGGTTTGATTCATCAAACCCGATATAAAGGGCTTGATAAATCAAGCCCCTACATTATGACACAGTCTGATTGAGAGGAGCCGCAGGCGATGAAGCAATCTCATTAAATGTAATGTATCGTATAGATTGCTTCGTCAGTCGCTTCGCTCCTTTCTCAAAATGACAGAAAAAAGTCCTTCTCCCTAAAACATAACACCTAAAACTGGTATTTCACCTCGTCTTCCGGGACATACCAATCAATAAAATTATACGCTATTCCCGCCGGAGCGGTTTTTATACCTTTGAACCGTTTATTCACCGCGGGTGTCGCGTATGAAAAAAATAAAAATGTATATGGCGCGTCTTTGGCAATTTGTTTGTGTATCGTACGATAAATTTCAGATCTTTTGGATGGATCAAATTCTCGCCTACCCTGCTCTATAAGCACATCAACCTTATGATCAGAATATGAAATAAAATTTAATCCACCTTTTTCCATGGATTCAGAATGCCACACAGAGTAAGAATCCGGATCGATCGGTATGTTCCACCCCAGTATCACCGCCTGAAACTTCTTTTTATCTATAAACTGATCCAGAAACGCCGACCAGGCCACAACCGATATATCCACCTTTACTCCCAGCTTAGCCCACTGCGATTGTATTATCGTGGCGATGTCTTCTCTTACCTGATTACCCTGGTTGGTAGCTACCGTGAACCGAAATTCAACTCCGTCTTTCTCAAGTATCCCGTCACCATCCACATCAACCCACCCGGCTTGTTTCAACAATTTAGCGGCTTTAGCGGGGTTATGATCATAGGCTGCCGCGGATTCATTATAGTTTGGTGTTCCTCTCAGAAAAGGTCCCGTACAGCTTTCTCCCAACCCCAGAAGCACGGCATCAATGATCTCTTTTTTGTCTACCGCGTAACTTAAAGCTCTCCTTACTCTGCCATCAGAGAACATAGGATCCTTAAGATTATACCCTATATATGTGTACGAGTGCGCTAAATAACTATACTTCTCCAGACGTGAAGTGAAGTCATGAGTTTCACTGCGATAACGAAACTGATATGGAGTAAGGCTCATCGAATCTATCCCCCCGGAGACAAGTTCGAGGAACTCAACCGCCTGGTCCGGGATCACCCTGTAAACATATCTTTTAATTCCGGGGGCGTGTTCAAAATAATCAAGGTTAGCCTCCAAAATAATATACTGCCCGCTTTCCCATCTTACAAACTTATAAGATCCGGTGCCGATGGGAGCTCTCGCGAAAGAAGAGGTTCGAATATCCCTATCACGGAACAAATGTTCAGGAATTATACCCATTCCAAACTTAAGCAAGGCCGGCGTATACGGTTTAGAATACCGAAAACGTATCGTAAACTCATCCACCAGTATTATCTCTTCAATATCGGCATAGTTGGATATGTAGGGACATCCCGACCGAGGATCCAATATTGTTTCGAAAGTAAACTTCACATCACCGGAGGTAAACGGTGTGCCGTCATGCCACTTCACATCTTTTTGAAGATAAAAAGTTATTAATCGTCCTTCCTCAGCGACATCCCATCGTTCGGCCAAGTCGCCCACAATATTCAGATCTTTATCAACTTTTGTAAGACCATTGTAAACAAGTTTACATATCGAACTCGAAGAAGCGTCATCCGCCAAAAATGGGATCAATATTCTCGCGTCACCTATGCCGGCAGCGACGTACGCGTCGCGAGGAGATGAATTTGTCAGGGAAAACCCGAGAAAAGACGGGGCTAGCAAAAAAAAGATCACTGCCTTAATAAAAAGCAGTGATCTTTTAGAACGATATATGTTTTTCTTTGTTTTAACCACAGTTTTCAGCTAAAAACATGTAGGGGCACGGCATGCCGTGCCCCTACCGTTAATTATGAGGTCACCGCTTCAGCCTCCGGCGCAGCTGCGGCAGGCTGAACTGCTTCTCCCGCGGGTTTTTCAACAGGAGCGACCGGAACAACAGGAGCGCTTTCAGTAACAGGCGCGGTCGGAAGCACGGGTATCCGCCCTTGAGTAAAAAGAGATCTGCCCCGTCTCGCGGTTATGGCTCCCAAAAGAAGCGATGTCACAAGAAACGCTATAGCGCTTATTGTAGTAGCTTTCTTTAAAACAACAGGAGCTTGTGTTCCCAGGACGGATTGCGCGTCTCCGCTAAAAGCTTCAGTAAGACCGCCTCCTCTTCCCGCCTGAAGCAATATAACGGCTATCAATACCAAACATACAACTACGTGTATTACCAAGAGTGCTATATACATTTTTTAATCCTTTGTTCCTTCATATAATTTTGACGTTTTCTTTATCATGTCAATGAAACTTTCCGGTTTCAAGCTGGCTCCACCGATAAGTCCACCATCAATATCTTCTTCTCTCATAAGTTCTTCTATGTTTTCAGGCTTCGCGCTCCCCCCATAAATTATCCGCATACTGCTTGCCAACACGTCAGAATACAATTCAGCGATCAGCTTCCTGATAGCGGCATGTATTTCCTGCGCCTGGTCGGGAGTTGCTGTCAGGCCGGTACCTATGGCCCATACCGGTTCATAGGCGATCACTAAAGAAACGATATCTTTCTCACTAAACCCCTTAAGAGCGCCTTTGATCTGAGTCTCTACTATTTCTATGGTCTTCGAGGCTTCTCTTTCCTCTAAAGTCTCTCCAACACATAAAATAGGAACTATTTCCGATTCAATAGCCGCTTTAATACGCATGTTGACTGTTTCGTCTGTTTCTCCAAAATATTTCCTGCGTTCGGAATGCCCTATTATAACATACTTACACCCCACGCTCTTAAGCATGTCGACAGAAACTTCTCCGGTAAAAGCACCTTCTTTTTCCCAGTAACAGTTCTGCGCGCCTAAAGCCACATTGTTTTCAACCAGCATCTGCCCAACATCACTGAGATTAGTAAAAGTCGGACAAACAACGATCCCTACATTGGCGACATCATATACTTCACGCTTAATATTATTCACAAGTTCGATCGCCTCGTTTACGTTCTTATACATCTTCCAATTGCCCGCTATTATAGGCTGTCTCATACCCTCTCCTTCTCGTCTAACGCCGCTATACCCGGCAGTTCTTTCCCTTCCAAATATTCCAAAGAAGCGCCGCCACCCGTAGACATATGCGACATCTTCTTCCCCAATCCTATCTGATTAACCGCCGCGGCGGTATCGCCCCCACCTATAACGGTAGTCGCGTCCAGTTTGGCCATAAACTCAGCCAGCTTCTTCGTGCCGGTCGAATATGCCTTCATCTCGAAAAGGCCCATAGGTCCGTTCCACACTATTGTTTTTGACTCTTTAATAACCGATCTATACCGTTTGATCGTCGCGGGCCCTATATCAAGACCGATCCAGCCGTCAGGGATATCTTCGGCAACAACTTTATTTTTAGCCTTTTCCGCTATTTCTTTTGAGACAACATGATCTTTCGGCAGAAAAATACTTACGTTCTTCTTGCCAGCTTCGTCAAAGATCTTCCTTACCGTATCAAGCATCTCATTTTCCACTCTGGACGAACCTATCCCCTTATGCCTGGACTTAAGGAAAGTATACGCCATCGCGCCACCTATGATCAAGTAATCTATTTTGTCCAGCATGTTCTCAATTAGCGGTATTTTATCTGCTACCTTAGCGCCGCCCAATATGAGACAGAACGGTTTATCCGGCGACTTCGTAACCTTCTCAAAATACTCTATCTCTTTCTGAACAAGAAATCCCGCTACGCTTGGAAGAAACTCGGTAATACCTACAGTCGAAGCATGCGCGCGATGACAAGTACCAAAAGCGTCTTCGGCGAAGACTTCACCCAAAGAAGCAAGCTGTTTAGCGAAAACCACGTCGTTCTTTGTCTCTTCTTTGTAGAACCTCAGGTTTTCAAGAAGAATAACATCGCCGTCAACCATAGAGCCGGCAGCTTCTTCTACATCCTCGCCAATACAATCATCCATCTTTTTTACATTTTTGCCAAGCAAAGCTGAAAGCCTCTCGGCAACAGGATCAAGACAAAACTCTTCTTTCTTCTCGCCCTTGGGACGCCCCATATGACTCATAAGAATAAGCCTGCCTCCCTCGGCGATAATATATTTGATCGATGGTAATGCCGCGACTATCCTCGCATCATCTGTAATATTGCGGTGCTCATCAAGGGGGACATTAAAATCCGCCCTCATGAGCACTCTTTTACCCTTTAATTGGATATCCGCAATAGTCTTTTTCATTTATGAAGCCGCTCCTACTTCGGCCTTAACCAAACGACCGATAAGATCAACAACGCGGTTTGAATATCCCCATTCGTTGTCATACCAACCTATGACCTTAACAAGGTTACCTTCAATGGTCATGGTTGAGAGAGCGTCAAAAATACATGAGTGAGGATTACCTATTATATCGGAAGATACGATAGGGTCTTCTGTATACTCAAGAATTCCTTTAAGTTCGCCATCAGCGGCTTTCTTCATAGCAGCGTTTATTTCTTCAGGTGTAACTTCTTTCTTAAGTTCAACAACAAAGTCAACTACCGAGCCATCCTTAACCGGAACTCTCATGGACATACCATTAAGTTTGCCGTTAAGAGCCGGGATAACTTTTCAAACCGCGGCGGCTGCACCCGTTGTAGTAGGTATAATGCTTTCAGCGGCTGAACGAGCTCTTCTGAGATCACTATGAGGCAAATCGAGTATACTCTGGTCGTTCGTGTACGCGTGTATCGTATTCATAAGGCCTTTAACTATACCAAAATTCTCATCAAGGATCTTAACCATAGGAGCCAAACAGTTGGTAGTACAAGACGCATTCGATACTATCTTGTCTTCATCTTTAAGTTCAGCGTCATTAACACCAAGTACTATGGTATTATCGATCTCATCTTTTGACGGGACAGTAAGTATAACTTTCTCCGCGCCGGCTTCAAGATGCAAAGCTATCTTTTCTCTTGTACGGAAAACACCGGTTGCCTCAATAACTACCTGAACGCCTTTAGCTTTCCATGGAAGTTCAGCCGGGTTCTTTACGCTCAATATTTCGATCTCTTTACCGTTCACAACCAGGCTATTTCCCTTAGCTTCAACAGTACCTTTGAACTGACCATGTGTTGAGTCATACTTAAGCAAATGCGCCAATGTTTTAGCGTCCGTAAGATCGTTTATAGCCACAACCTCAAAATTGCCGCGTTCGGCCATGATCCTGAATACCATTCTACCAATTCTTCCAAAACCGTTAATTCCTACCTTTATAGCCATTTCTTCCTCCTTTTTACTGTATAAATACAGCCCTTTACATCACTACCTCATCACACGTAGGAGCGGTATTACCTTCGGCGATGAGCCTCGAACCCCTATAATTGAGTACGTATTATATACTCTAAGGCCAAATCCATCAACCCTTTTTTTGGATTTTTTTTGTAATGAGGCATTCGATATGTGGGATGTACCACGCGAGTTCAGTTTTAATCAGGAGACTGTCCCAAGCGGCGAAGCCGCGAGTGGACTATCCCATCAGTAATCAAAGTTTTGCACATCTTGGGACAGGTTCACCGAAGGGAACCCTGTCCGCAAACTGAACTATACCCCGGGGACACCTTTAATATTGCGAATGGGGACACTTTCAATACTAACTTCGCACCCGGTACAAATTCACAGGCAAATTCAGGTAAATTCAGGCTTAGGGGACTGTCCCAAGCGGCGAAGCCGCGAGTGGACTGTCCCCTAAGTAATCCGCGTGTTTGTTCCAGCCATTGACACCAAAGTTTTGAAATGGTGGGTATGTCCCGGCGCGAGTTCGGAAAAACCGGAAAATGTTTCGGTTTTTACGCATGTTTAAGCACCGGGACATACCCACCATTTCAAAACTGCACAAAAGGCATTATAACGAGAATGCCAGATCGAGCTTGCGGTAGTATTTTTCCTTGAGCAACTGATACTCCATCGGATCCATCTTAGGCAGAAACTTCACTATCCTCTTGACCGCGTCATAATACGTGACCATAGAAGGCAAGCTTTCAAATGGAATACCTTTACCCACCGCCAACTCAAGAGATATAGACAACATCTCGAGTATCGGGATAAAACACTCTTCATCGCTTTTTAGCTTTTCGGCCTTGTTAAGCTCACTCATATCCATGGAACCGAAAAACGCTCCCTTGTTCTTCTTTGTGCTCCTCAGAGCCTCGAACTTTTCATTGCCGAGTATCGCGTCTATGGCGGCTTCCGAGTCCAAAATAATGATATTGGAATAATCGGTATCGCTCTCATCTGCCATCTTCATAAGTTTCTGCGCTAAGATATTACTATCTTCAAATACAAAGTCGACATTATCCAGGCCCAGATCTTTGATCTCTTTCTCGAAAAAGTCTTTTATCCTTTTCATCCGCGGATTCAAAATGCTATGCTGGTCTTCTCCTCTCTTATATCTGGGAAGACCACTTTTCCCGAGACCTATTATGATCCTCTGCCCCTTTTCACTTCGGCTCTTATCTCTCTTGGCGCGCCGGGCAAGCGTAACACTGGCTGAACACAGACCATCTATTTCAAGGTCATTTATCCCTTTATCTTTTATACCCTCTATTCCACCCTCTCTTATTGTTCTAACGTCATCAGCAATCTCGCGAGGCACAACCCCTATGTTATCAACTTCTCTCAATAACATCTCAAGACGCTTCTTGATCTCAAACGCCGTACTGTCCCTGTTTATGCGCCATTTACTAAGACTATTAAAAATTATCTTTTCGCTGCCAAGGTATTTGACTATATTATTGCTCGCTGCTACCACCACACTCATTCTATTGTTTATTTTTTCAACCGATTTATATGCTTTTGCTACCTCTTCAGCTTCCGCGTCTAATTGTTCCTTATCCTTAACGGTTTTTCCCACCGCACCCTGCAACCCATCATTTCCTGAGTCTTCGGTGACATCTTCCTTCGATTTACTCCTGAAACCTTCGTGGCTCTCCTTATAGCTCTCCTTATAGCTCGCCTCGTATGCATCAATAACCTCGTCATCTTCCCCATTATTAACTTTCTTCACCGTTGCGAAAATCGCGAAACCCATAATAAATGTTATGAACATTTTCAGACCTTACGCTGCAACTATTCCTTTTTTTGCACCCACCAATACCGGGCCAGCCGCGAATGCCGACGTAGCTGATAGCGGGATCCCAGGCAATGCAGACAGAAGCAATCCTGTGCCCACCAAAGCGAATAACATCAGAATAACCTTACCCGCGGACGTAACGCTCTTCTTCTTATCATCCTCAAGACCGGCTAGATACTCTCTCTCTTTATGAAACTCTTCTTCAGTATCTGGTTTTGTCAGATCAATTATCTTTCTCTGAATTTGCATCGCTGCCTGATAAGCTTTTTCACCTTCCGCGCCTTCTGTATCCCTATACTTGACAATTCCGCGAACATAATATCCTCGTAGTTTTTTGTTCGCTTCTTCAGCTTCTTTAGCCGTTCCACCATCTTTGCCTCTATTAATCTTTTTCTCTTCATCTTAAGTTAGACTGTCTTTTCTGAATTTCTCAACAACATCAGGGTAGTTATATATATCCGGATGCATCGCCATACTCATCCTGACTTCTTCTTTGGAGTCGTCCGCCAGCTTAATAATACTGGATATTGGGATCTCATGATTCCAGGCTACGGCTTCACGCACCAGCTCATCGCTGTCTTGCATCGCTTTTTTTATCAGCGCTGGTTTCTTTATGATGTCCGGACGCATTGCTATAGTCACCCTGACCGGCACCCTGGTCTTTGGGTCGTCAAGCAATTCGCCTAGGGATTCTATCGATATTTTTAAGTTCCCGACTATCGGCACCTGTACTTCCGGATGAGGATCATGCGTTAATTTATTAACCGCTTTGTCATATTCAGAAATATCCGGACGAGCCGCCATTAACTTTCTGACATCCTTTTCCGGGTAATCAACAAACTCTATAATATGTTCTGTCGGAATTTTCAAGTTTCCCGCTATAGCCATTTTTACCGATATATCCACCTCATCCTTTAGCTCTCCAAGCGTTAAAAGATAATCATCAGACTCGGGATTTAATTCTTTGGCATCATTTACCTTTGTCGCGATATCTCCCGATTCGTCAAACCCATCACCGAAAAGATCCGATAATTCCGGGTCCAAGCCCAGATCTATTGTCGTATATTCTTCTTGTTTTTCCGGCTGCTCCTCTTGCTGCGGTTCCTCATTTATGACCTGCGCTTCTTCATTTCCCTGTACTTCCTTTTCCTCTGGGAGTTTCGCTTGAGCTGGCAGCCCATCCTCTTCCTTGTCTAGAGAACCGGATTCAACCAGATTAATATATAGATTGGTGAAATAGTTCATTATAGGAATACCTAGAGAGAAGATACTCGGCCCTTTCATGTCTCTTATTGCCAATACAACCTTCACAAAATACGATCTCGTCATTAGATCTCCGATAGCCCTGGCAGACTCCCTTAAGTGCCCTAATACCGCGCCTGCTTTCTTTCCGGACTTCTTAACGACTAAGATCAGTAATCTCGGATTAAGGAATAAAGGGCTGCTATTCCCCTCCAGTAAATCGTATGCAAGCATCGACAATTCATAATACGCGTCACCTTTTTTGCCTCCCGAATTAACGCGTATAGCTTTGAATAGATCCGCTATGTACCAGATATCGTCTTCACGCGCCACTCCGGCATCAAAAAGAAATTTAAGCGCTTCTCGACTTCGCCTCATAGAACCCTCAACGTTAAGTGTACGAAAAAGACTTGCTATGTAATTTTTGTTCTTCTCATTTTTCATGCGAAGAAGCTTAATAGTTATCTCCAGCGCGATCATCACATCGTCATCCGCGCCTAAAGATTCAACATGCCGAAGCTCTCTCTCATATACCTCCTCCAACATATATATGTTGTGCAATCCAAGATCTTTGAATATGACCGGTACCATACATGTCTCGTCCGAGAAAGCTATTATACTTTTTATTATGTCCCTGCGCTTAGCTCCTCTGTCTATTACCGTATCTTTTCTTCCTGTCTGTGCCGCTTTAAACCTATACTCTTCCAGGTATCCTTTAAATCTCTCCCGGACAATTTGTTTGGCCTGCAATCCGGCTCTTTTCGTCATATGCAGTTCACTCTCAACTTTAGACAGATCAATATCATAGAATATCAAAGACCTTTCTTTAAGGTCGCTAAACTTATGTCTCTTGATAACTCTTAAGAGAAGAAAAATCCCCGCAAGGACGGCAACCATCGATAACGCGATCGTCACAGGCAGCGAATACTTCCCTAATTCAACAACTTGCGGTAATATTTTGTCTTCTATCCCGCTTTGCGCCAAAGCCGGAATCGTTTTTGTCGCGAGAGCACCCAAAAACACCATGCTCACCAACATCTCAAGAAATGAAAAACCTCCTTGGTTTCTCTTTTTTCTTTTCCTATTACCCTCGCGGTAACCCTTTTTATATCCCTTCGAATAGTCCCTCTTATTGGACACAATATCTGGATTATATCCGGAAAGATATTTTTTGAGATTGGACCCCTCTCCATCTAACGCGTCTTCTTCACCATCAGCATACCCCACATAATAAGAGGTCGATTTTTCTTTACCCCCATTATTCCCGGAAGAGTATATATACAGCGCGGCAATTATCGCGGCTACAATGGTAACTCCATCGTCAAAACCTAAAGATGCCGCGGATATCGGTTGTTCGGAATATATTGAAGAGGCGACTGCCTCAACAGAAGCGCGCACTACGCTCGCAAAGAAAACTATCGCGCTGACAACAAAAGCACCTATGAGCGTTATTATAAAGATTCCCGGCCAATCCCATTTCAGGTTTTCTGAATATGGCTTCGCGTCAGGGAAAAAGGCCTTCAAAGCTTTCGACGCGATCTTGAAATCTCCGGGTACAACACTTTTCTTAAGGCTCAAAAGCGATGACATAACATATTCATCATGTTTTTCATCGAATATTCTTAGTTGCTCACGATATACTCTGTTAAATTTTAGATCCTGTGCCTTTTTGCGTATAATTTTGAAATTTTCGCGAGCAGGTGATTTTATGTATCCGGAAACGCTTTTAAGGCTGCTTTCGAATATTTTTTTATCTTTTTCATAGGCCCACTCATATTCTTCAAGTGCGTCGAATATTTTATCTTTATCTCTTTTGAATTTGATCTCACTCTCAACAAATTTATCTATGAAAGTTCTCACACTCTCGCGGGTTATTTCATTTTCGCCACTATCCTTGATCATATTTTCCGCTACACTATACATTTGTTCAGGAATGGCTTCCCTGCTCTCAGGACCAGCAAGCATTTCATGAGATAGCCTCTCAAATAGCTCAAGTTCTGTATCTGATAAATTGTCGAGATAAGCGGATAAATCCCCCGAATTTAGCCTTTGAAAGAATTCGGCAAATTCCAGACGTCTCTTTGCTTTTGTTCTTTTATCCTTTAGCGCGCTAAATCCCTTTATACGTTTGATGACATCGGCATAGCCCTCAAGCTTCTCGCCTTTTAATCCTACCGACGAGACCGCCACCAGGATCTTTTGTTCCAATAGATCCCCCAGCTTCTCAATTTCCTTATCTGTGATGTTTTTGGCAGTTAAAACTGAGAGATGTGACATCATAGCGGTATCTAATATATCCAAAACCGTTAGGATTAAAAATTGCGGCTTCAAGGGTATCGCGTTATCGTGGAGTAACTTTGCCTTGTACAATAATTCGCTTTGCTTCATCTTGAACAAAGTGGTTGAAAAAAGATTTTCATTCTTAAAAGATTTCAACAATTCGCCCGGGACTCCGATCTGGTAAAGAAGTAATACCCTATTCAAAATGCTGTTATATTTTACATAAGGCTCCTCATCTCGACTAGCAACGTATATCAATTCATCCAACCACTCATCATCCAGCCACTCCTCCCGTATCTCCCGTTTCAATACTTCTCTTAGAAATCTTACCTTGCTTATAGCTATACGCTCTTTTACTCGATCCCCGACCCACCCCAGATAATCAAAATGCATTATCTCTGACAAACTTGGCCAGGGCGGCAAAAAACGTAACATCCAATCAGGAACATCATCGATAAAAACTACCGTCCCTCTCGGTTATTGAGGCACTTCATAAAGCGCTTCATACAAACGCGATGAGGCCTTTCTATCTTTTCTCGATCTATACCACTTCCGCCCTCTTACGATCAGAACCCAGATCACAACTACCGGGAAGATCAACAATAATGGAAATATTGTTTTAAGACTATTCGGATCCGTTACCTGCGACAATATTCCGGAACTCTTCTTCTTTCTTTTCTTCTTTTTCCTATCCCTCTCTACCGGGACCTTTATATCCTCTTCTCCGTAGCCTTTATCGACTTTTAATGCGTCTTCTGTCTTAAGATCCCTTTCTCCTAACTCACCCGGCAATATCCTGACTACATATCCCTCCACATTAAACTCTTCCCATTGGTCACAAAACTCAATAAGTTTTATCCCCCGCGCCGCGGAAGAACCTTCAGGAGGAACATAAGCAAAATACCTCTTCCCGTCTTTCGCGAAAGGAATAACTAACACACCTTTTCGGATTATATGAGGATTGATCCTTCCCAAACAGATACCGTTATCGGGGCCTTCATAGGCTCCATCAGCTTCAGTTTCCCATTCTTCGACATTAATAACAACATCGTCTCCATAGTTTTCATGAAAATCTGCACGCATCCAGATGATATTGAACCTAATACTGGACTCCATGCCTTCGCTACGTCGGCTGAATTTATTCAGATCCTTAACGACATCCGCGAATACAAAACTCGCGATATCACTAAAAACAACCGACCATATCCAGTTGGTGTCAAAAGTCTTTTTCTGTTCAAACGAGACCCCCAAAGAAACAATATCGTGATCGCTATTTATTGGAGTAGCGGCCTTATTTATGATTTGAAGGTTGTGCACTGGCTTGGGCGCGGACCCCGGTGGATACGCCCATGAGATATCGAGCGCTACAAAAGCCATAATTAATGTAATGCTTACAGCCTTAAAAAGAAAGTGTCTTTTTATCTTATTCATTATATTCTCCTCGTATAAGGGCTTACTTCGTTCTAACTTTTCGTTATTTTAATCTCAACATTTTAACATATGCAATTAAGTAAGTCAACAAAAAGGTTGGATAAACCCAAAACATGACCCAGGGTCATGTTTTGGGTTATATTATCCTAGGATTGTGTCTGGTTTTATGGAATAACCGCGGAGAAATTCCGCGGGAAGCATGGATTTTTTGCCTTCAAGCTGAAGCCTATCTATGCGAAGGCTTGCGTCAGAAGCGCTTACAGTAAGCGTTTTGTCGTCGAATGTTATGATGCCCGGTTTAGAAACACCGGTTGTTTTTGTAGCTTTAAGAATTTTAAATACTTTGCCGTCAAGATACGTATAGGTCCCGGGCCAGGGCTGAAAAGCTCTGATTTGCCTCAAAATATCATCGGCTGGGGAATTCCAGTCTATCCTGCCCTCTTCTTTTTAAGCTTATCGGCATACGTTGCTTCTTTCTCGTTCTGTTCGGTAAAGTTTTCCTGATTGTTTTCGATCTCGCTGAGGGTATTTATTATAAGTTCGCCGCCCGTCAGAGAAAGCCTTTCAATTAAATCCAACGCGTCTTCGGCATCACCAATAGACGTTTTATCCTGCGCGATAATACTTCCGGCATCCATGCGTTCTGACATTTTTATTACGGTGTTCCCTGTTTCAATTTCACCGTTTTGTATTGTTCTGTTAACGGGAGACGCACCGCGATATTTTGGCAAAAGAGAAGGATGCAGGTTTATGCAATATTTGTCAGGAATGGTCAGAACCTCTTGAGTAAGGATCTGACCATAGTCGACAACTACGAAAACCTCGGCGTTCTTTTCCTGTAAGGAATTAATAAATCTCTTATCAGAGGCTTTCTCCGGCTGTAATATAGTTATCTCCGGCACCTTTTCAGTCGCGGCAGTTTTGATGGAAGTGGGCAAAACTTTATGCCCGCGGCCCTTTCCTCTGTCGGGTTGGGTCACAACAGCAAGCACCTGGTGGTCACTCGCCAACAACTTTTCCAATGTTGGTATGCCAAACTTTCCTGTTCCAAAAAAAATTATTCTCATAGTTTAATGCCTTTTTCAGTATGTGTTGCATATAGTGACCTGTGTCGTAATGTAGGGGCTTGATTCATCAAGCCCGTTATATCGGGTTCGATGAATCGAACCCCTACAATGTATTGTATGCGGCCATCCGCAAAACAAATTATGACACAGCCTGATTGCGGTATGGTGTGTGTCCCAGCGAGTTCGATTTTAAAGTGGGGACTGTCCCAAGCAAAGCGCGTGGACTGTCCCCACTTTAAAACCGCATGTTTGAGCGGGGACACACAACATACCGCAATGTGGCATTTCACATCGACATAGGATCCACATCTACCGCCATAAGCACACCCGAACCTTTTCTAAACCCCTTAAGCGCTACCCTCAATTCCTTAACAATACCGGCACGATCATCCGCTTTTACAAGGATATTCCACCGGTAATAACCTCTCAGCTTCGACATCGGCGATGGCGCCGGACCCAGCATACTTACGCCAGGCAACTTTAGTTCCAGTTTTACCGCAAGACGCTCCGCGGCTTTTATTACATTCTCTTCTATTCTAGATCTTAAAGTTATCTTGACCAGGTTCACGAACGGCGGGAACATAAGTTCCCGCCGGGACTGTATTTCCCTCAAATAGAATCCATTATAATCATGCTTGGCGGCAAGGTTGATGGCATAGTGCTCCGGCGTGAAAGTCTGCACTATAACTTCCCCGCCCAGGTCTCCGCGTCCGGCACGGCCCGCGACCTGTGTGATCAAGTTAAATGTGCGTTCTCCTGATCTAAAATCCGGTAAATTCAAGTTAGCGTCCGCCGATATTACACCCACCTGCGTAACTTTGGGAAAATCCAAACCTTTCGCTATCATCTGCGTACCAACGATAATATCCAGCTCATGCTTCTTAAAAGCGTTCAGGACTTTTTCATGCGCGCCCCTCTTCGACATTGTGTCTGAATCCATCCGGGCAATACGTGCCGTTGGCAATATTTTAACAAGCTCCTTTTCGACTTTTTCCGTACCGGCCCCCCTATACATCAGGTTATCACCGTTGCAATCCGGACATACCTTTGGCGGTGCTTCACGTCTATTGCAATAGTGACAGATAAGTTCTTGATTGTCTTTATGAAAAACCATAGGAGAATCACATTTATGGCACTTGATAGTACATCCGCATTCGCGACAGTTAACAAATGTAGAAAACCCTCTCCGGTTAAGAAATATCAGGGCCTGCTGTTTTTTTGAGATATCCTTTCTAAGCGCCTCGGCCAGCACTTCCGATATAACGGTCTTACCTACCTTTGTCTCGAATTCCATCCTCATATCCACCAGTTTAACTTTAGGTAGCAGCTTTTCCTCTATCCTCTGCGTTAACTCAACAAGACTATACTGTCCTTGTTTTGCTTTGTAATATGACTCAAGCGATGGCGTAGCGCTACCTAATATAACGGGTGCGTTAGCGTTACGTGCCCTTTCAATGGCAACGTCACGCGCGTGATATCTGGGTGAGTCCTCCTGCTTGTAACTCGGTTCATGTTCCTCATCCACTATGAATATTCCGGGATCTTTTATCGGGCTAAAAATAGCCGAACGCGGACCGACAACTATCCGGGCCTCGCCATCCTTGATCCTTTTCCATTCGATAAATCTCGCGCTCTGCAACATGCGTGAATGAAAAACAGCCACTTTGTCGCCGAACCTGGACTCAAACCTTTCTACCGTTTGCGGAGTAAGAGATATCTCCGGGACCAGAATAATGCCTGTCTTCCCCATGGCCATTACTTTTTCCATGGTCTGAAGATATATCTCGGTCTTACCACTACCGGTTATTCCATGCAGAAGAAAAACCTCATGACGTTTTTCGGCTATACATTTGGTGATATCCTCAATAACTTTTTTTTGTTCTTTATTCGGGATGTGCGGATCCGTCGGGACGATCTCTCTTGACTCTTCCTTTATGCGGGTGGTCATTGAGGTTTTGCCCCTTTTCAAAGCACTTGGTATCATCGCTTCAAGGGCCTCGCCCCATGAACAATAATAATTGTCCTTGATCCACTCGGCCAACCGGATCATCTCTTCGGTAAAAATAGGAGACTCATCGATAATATCAATAAGAGCTCTCGGGAATTCAACAACCGGCTTATCTTCGATCTTTACTATATAGCCGATACGTTTACCGGTACGAAAAGGAATGTGAACACGCTTACCTATCTCGGCGGGATAGGCTTCGGTCCCCTTTACTTTATACTGAAAAGTTCGGTTAATCGGCAAGTTTGTAATTACTTCTACGTATTGTGTCATATTTAGTGAATAGTTCATAGTTCATGGTTGATAGCAAATAGTTGATGGTGCATGATAATAAGGTTATGCAGCACTGTTTCCTTTTATGCTTTTATCGGGAATCCGCTTTTACCGGAGCCCCACTTTCAAGACTGTGTCGTAATTCGTTTTACGGATAACAACATACAACGAATTGTAGGGGTTCGATTCATCGAACCCGATATAACGGGCTTGATGAATCAAGCCCCTACATTATAACACAGCCTGTTCGCGGGGATGACACAACTTCTAACGTAGCGCCAAGTAACTATATACCACATACAAAATTGTCGCCTCAAGCCACGCTATACGCTGTACACTCTACGCCCTACTTCTCCCCTGTGGAACCTTCAAGCCCAATTCTTTGGCGATAGCCTGCATATCTTCCCATACGTCCTTTTTTCCTATGGAATTCCTCAGCAAATAAGCAGGATGATACGTTGGCATTAATTTAACGCCATGATAATCATAAAAATTACCGCGCAACTTGCTAATGGGGGTCTCGGTCTCTAAAAGTCTCTGGGCGGCGAATTTACCGAGAGCGCATATAACTTTAGGCTTGATCAAACTGATCTGTTTTATAAGATACGGCGAACATAACGCGATCTCTTTTGTTTCAGGATTTCTGTTGGCGGGAGGACGGCATTTTAGGATGTTCGCGATAAAAACATCTTCTCTCTTTAAACCGATAGACTCGATGATCTTTGTTAGGAGCTGTCCGGCTCGGCCGACGAAAGGACGCCCTTGAGCGTCTTCATCCTTGCCGGGAGCTTCTCCGACAAACATAAGATCCGCGTCCGGATCACCCTCGCCAAAACAATATTGGTTCTGGTCTCCTCCAGTGAACATTTCCGGCAAACTGCCACTATTTTCTTGAGGTCGTCCAAATTTTGACCCTCATCCTTCGTCCCACGTCCTTCGTCCCTCGTCACTCGTTCAGGTGTGATGATCACTTCTTCTACTCCAGCCAACATTTCGCACTCGATCCTTTGTTTCAGCTCCTCAATAGCTCGCGCTTTTTTGTTTACCATAGTTTTTCCTTATTGTTTATTGCGTTCTTGCTCCCTGTCATTGCGAGGAAGCGAGTGGTCCGACCGAAGCAATCTTAATATTTATGTTAGAGATTGCTTCGTCGTCGTTACACTCCTCCTCGCAATCAGGCTGTGTCATAATGTAGGGGCTTGATTCATCAAGCCCGTTATATCGGGTTCGATAAATCGAACCCCTACAATATGTTGTATGCGGACATTCGCGAAACAAATTATGACACAGTCTGAACGACAGGAGTGTGAACCAACGCGCTACATACCATATACCACATACTACATACCGCTTATTTTCCCATATCCTTCAGCACTATTTCTACAATATCTTTCGCGGCATTCGGTTTTCTTATCTTATCGATACCTGCCATGAAGGAGTCGTACTCTTCATCCGAGATAAGGATACGGTTCGCGATAAGAGGAATATCTTCTATCCTCTTCGCTTTTTCCGCCGCGCCATTTGATATCAAAAATTCTTCGTTCCATGTCTCCTGCCCCGGGATAGATCCAAAAAGTATCATCGGCAAACGCGCGTTGAGTGCCTCGGTCACACTTATACCGCCGGCTTTTGTTATCATAAGGTCGGATATTGCCATTAATTCAGCTACTTTATCGGTAAGACCGAAAAGCACCAGGGGATACTTCAATTTTTCCTGCAAATGCTCCATATCTTCGTAAACTGTTTTATTGTGGCCGCATACGGCTATAACCTGAATATCCGCACTACATGAATTTAAAGAAAGCAGCATTTTCTCTATTGGCCCCACACCAAAACCACCGCTCATCAAAAATACGGTTTTCTTATCCCTATCCACCCCGTGAACTTTTCGCAAAGCGTCCTTATCAAATTCCCGCGTAAAGTCGGCGCTTGTTGAAATACCTGTAGCGGTTATTTTATTGGCCGGAACACCTCTTTTCTCCAGATTACGTGCCGCCGGCTCTGATCCCACAAAAAATTCGTCAACATAGTCCGACAACCAGTAACTATGCGGTCCGTAATCGGTGATAAGCGTATACATTTTGGCGTTAAGATCATCATACTTTTTAAGTATCGCGGCGACACTAGGCAGAAAAAAATGTGTCGCTATAATTGCCGCCGGTTTCTTCTCGGCCAGCATAGGCCCGACCGCCGACATACCCCGAAAATCCAAAACCCCTCGGACTTTGCGCGTCATAATATCAACAAGAGGGATATCAGAAAAATGATACAGAAAAGCCCATAGCCATTTAGCGCGCGACATCATAAAGACATAAAAATTCAGGTACAGATGCTTATATGTGTTGCTCGCGTATTCTAAAATATCGATCACCTCGACACTTACTTCCGCGTTTCTTTTTTGAAACGCGTCATAAATAGCCAGAGCCGCCTTTTTGTGACCCATACCGGCAGTAGAATACAATATGATTATCTTTTTCTTTTTAGGCATATTTTCCCGTTTGTTGCGTTCTCTCTTTATCATTCAGGCTATATCAAAATGTAGGGGCTGATTCATCAAGCCCGTTATATCGGGTTCGATAAATCGAACCCCTACAATATGAGCAACTGCTTTCTTCCACCACGTCGTACGATCTATGATTCATCTATTACTAGATCCACCGCTGCTAAAAGATCCTCACAGATATGATCGGGCCTATGTTCCCACGCCTCGGCATCTTCACGAGAATTTTTGCCGGTAAGGACCAAAATAGTTCTAAGATCCGCTTCCTGCCCGGCCTGTATATCCCTTTCCGTATCTCCTATATAATACCTGCCGCTAATATCAGAAACACCAAGATCTTCTTGCGCCTTATAAAAAAGTCCGGGCTTTGGCTTACGACAATTACAATTATCATCGGCAAGATGCACACAATAATAAACCTTCTCTATGTGACCTCCGGCGGCATCTACCCGACGGATTATCTCCGAAGTTACTTTATTCAAGTCCTCTTCGGTGAAATATCCTTTACCTATCCCCTGCTGATTGGATATAATTACCACCTTAAACCCGGCATCGGTAAGTTTTTTTATAGCCTCCGGAGAACCCGGCAAGATCTTAAGCTCGTCCAGAGAAGTCACATAGCTATATTCTGTCCATCCACCCGGATCTTTATTTATAACACCGTCTCTGTCCAGAAAAACGTATTTATCATTCATTGTCTCTCCCCATCACTCCTTCTTATCATTTCCATTAACAAACTCTGCCGTAATGTAGGGGCTTGATTCATCAAGCCCGATATAACGGGTTCGATAAATCGAACCCCTACGATATATCATGTACGGTCATTTCTGTGCCTTTATGCTTCATGTCTCCTCGTTCCGTAAAGCATGGTCTCATTAACGTCATAATAGACCAGATATGCCAGAATAAAAAGTGAAATCCCGGAAAAATGCAGCATAAATCTTGATATGGTCGTATTCACGTAAAAGAACAAATTATTCCCCGTGGTTGTCATATAGCCCGCGAAATACCCCAAACCTGCGAGGATCAAAAACATCATCAAGTAAAATCCTTCGCGCTTCCAAAGCATATTACGCTTCCATATCATGCCGGCAAATACTATTATCCAGAAAATATTCCATTTCTTAGGGCCGAACACTTCCTGCTGAAAAAGATAGATAAGAACGGGGATGTCTTTTATGTTTTGCCACAATCTCCCAAAAGTCAATTGCGCTATATTTATATCGCTGTTAGATGCCGCGCTCGCAAGTTTTACAGCGAACCATGAAGATGATAAAACCGCTACAACTATTATCGAGATCATAACATCAGTAAATATTCTTTTTTTCCACGCGGATCCGGATCTGGAAGCGAAAACCACACCGGACACTATAAAAGCCGCCACAAAAACTATTGCTTCGTTCTTTACCCACAGAGATAAACCGAATAGAACAGAAGACAGTATGAGATTGATCCTGTTCCTCGTACGGAGATACAACGTAAAATAAATAAGCGCGCATGTAATAAAGACCGTAAGGATAAGATCCGCGTGTATTATGGTCGCATAATCCGCGAGCTGCGGGATAGTCCCCAACAAAAACGTTAAAAGCAACGCGTAAACGCGATTAAAGAATTTTCTGGTTAAAGAATAAAAAAGACCCATGAACGCCAGATAGAACACGGGCATTATCATTTTCACTAAAAAGTCATTGAATCCGATGAACGTATGAACCCATGTCATCACAAAAGACAATAACGGTGGATAATCGGGATGCGCCACCGTACTTTCGCTCCAGGAGAAAAATCCCGCAGGCACACCTTTAAAAAAATAAAATATCTTAGCTTTCAGCGCGTAATTCGCGACCGCGTCATGTGAAATTACCGGAAGCGGAACGGTCAGAAATAATATCCATAAGAGCTGAATCAGTAAACCCGCTCCCAAAAACCATGCCAGTCCTCTTTGTCTGCGATGAGATTCTTTCTCGGATCGGAGTAAAATACCGCTTAACCTTTCAGGTTTAGGCACATACCGCGCTAACAAAAGAACAAAGAGAACAGCAGGCACAACAACCAGGCTCGAGGGACTAAACGGCACGCCGACCATATAATAGAAAAAAAGCTGACAGGTAACAACTCCCGTACCCACTAAGAAACCAAGCGACAAAAACTCTAGAAGCGAATGGCTATGTTTATTGTGCCTGATCACGAGCAAGACAAAAAACACACCTGCTACTTCGATCGCTAATAACGAGAAAATTAATCTTAACATAATTCACACCTTTTTAAGTATCCGGCCTATTGTCCCGAACCTTTTAAATTCTTTGTACCCGGGCGGTTTTAAGGTCACATCGCCATATACGATCTTATAATCCGGATCTTCATCCGAGCCCTTTAGGGGCCATAAAAAATATCTGGATCGCACTTCGTGTATAGAAAACTTTTTAAACCCCAGAAGCTGATAAGTAGCTCCTTCGGGTATATTTTGTCCGCAAAACACCAGATAATCACATAATTCTTCGCCATAAGCAAACCGGACCTTCTCCGCGCTGTCATGGGTATAAAGATATCTGAGCGCGCTATACTGTTCGTCTTTGTCCTGGCGAATAAGGAACAACAGCCATAAAACTATCCAGACGGCAAAAATGATCTTAAATATGTTTCGTTTATTCATGATTTATCGTTTTTTGTGTCTAGCCCCCTGTCATTCTGAGGCTCCGAAGGAGCCGAAGAATCTCATTCCAGATCCTTCGTTTCGCTCAGGATGACACAAGGAGAATCGACCACACACCTTTCACCTATCACCTAAAACCTATCACCTGCTCCTCAGCCACTCAGCAAAAACCCCGGCATCCGCAAGATCAAATACCGCGCCTTTGGACGTACTAAGTTGTCCTTTTTCTTTGATCGAGAGTACCTCGGCGGTATGTATCGGTTTTAAAAATCTTAAAACCCGCAAAAGAAAACAATCAGGAAGCATAACGGCATTAAACCTTTTTTTCTTGGTCAATACCTTCCATAGAATAGCCAAGTCCATAAATTTACCGGAGAAGAACGTTAAATTCACATCGGCATGTTTTACGCTATGAATATCCTTCGAGATGTTGCCTCCCGCCGTTCCAAAGCGTCCGGGCCTCACCCACATATCGATTATCGTTCGTTGCCGGGCCATATTCCTCAGTACTCCGTATCTTTCGGGAACTTTTTCAATGTCGTCATAAGAGTCGTCCATATAAAGCACCCTTAATAAAGGTCCCCACTTTTCCTCAAAGATCTCTTTATTTCGGCGATAAATTTCTTTTTTACCTTTTAAAGTTCTTCTTGAGGCCTGTTCCAGATGAAATACATATGCCGCTTCCGCCATAACAGAAATAAACCCCGCCTTCTGTGCCCGTATCGAAAAATCCGTATCCTCATAGCATACACCCTCGTACACTTCATCAAGATACCCTATCTCTTCAATAACCTCTCTTTTGATAAGACAGGCGAACCCTATCGCGTGCCCAAGCTCCACAAAAGAACCTTTCTTGTCAGCCAAGAGCGCGGCATGCTCATTGACAGAAGCTCCCCCATCGAAACTGGATCCAAATGTATTACTTTGAGGATTCACCAGACCTATTTCATCGGCACTTTCAGCTACGGCTATCATCTCTTCCAGCCATCCGTCAGCTACAACACAATCGTTATTTAGAATACACAAAAACGGCGCGTCCGAAAGCTTCATACCCTTGTTCATTCCGGCGGCAAACCCGGCGTTCTCTTCAGAGAATATTTTTTCAACGGTTATAGTGTCATTACCTCGAAGGCCCCCGAGAAAAGCTTTGACCCCGGGGTGACGACTGGCATTATCCACAACAATGAGCCTTGAGGAGAT
The DNA here is from genome assembly GCA_024277375.1 of Candidatus Omnitrophota bacterium. GTDB lineage: Bacteria > Omnitrophota > Gorgyraeia > Tantalellales > Tantalellaceae > JAJRVD01. The sequence continues at coordinate 30,490 of JAJRVD010000074.1, forward strand.
ACGCGTATGCTCCATAACGCTTTTAACACACTTCTCTAAAAGCTCCGGACTCTCATAACTAAGTAATATGATATCACATTTGTATTTCATTGTTTCGCATCTCGTGTTTTGCACCTTGAATCTCTTTCACCTTTTTCTCGTCCTGAAGGATCTCCCAGTATTTCGCCCACTTTAAAAAATGAACCCACGCGAAAAAAGCGGAAAATATAAAACCGCGCACTCCCTCTCGAAACCCCATCTTCTTGAAATAGAACTTCCGGAAAAGCTTAAACGGTTTTACTCTTATGTTGTACTCTACTTCCTTGGGATCTATTTTCCCGCTCACCTCAACTATCTCTCTCGCCTCAAGCGTTGTGTACCGGTTCTGCCTGTCAACAAGCTGCGTAAAACTCTGAAAAGGAAAGTGTTCAACATCCGCCTTCAACATACCTATCTCCCCGTCAACGATAAGCTGATGATGCACCCTGCCATCGTACCTGGCCGACCCTCTTTTGAACAGGTGGTGTGAATAATGGTACCATCCTCCACGCCGCATAAAATGGCCGAAGAAATAATTCTTACGCAGGAACTTGTAGGCCGCGAACTCCGTTCCTTCTCTAAGGATCTTTAACATCTTGTCTTTAAACCCCTGTGTCACTACTTCATCAGCGTCAAGCTGCAGGATCCAATCTCCGGATGAATTATCAATGCCGATGTTCCGCTCTTGTCCAAAATCGCCTTCAAATTTATGAGGTATGACCTTCGCTCCATATTCCTCACATATCTCGACTGTCTTATCTGTCTAGATGCCATCAACGATCACAATTTCATCCACCCACCTGATGCTTCGGAGACAATTCCTTATCTTATCTTCCTCATTCTTAGCTATCATAACGACCGTAAGCTTTTTACGGCCTTGGGTATCCGGCTTATCGGGCGATGCCGGATGACCTGTACTCTTCCGGTATGACGCGTCCAAAGCCCGTTCCCAGTAATGAGCGTAACTCAGGACCTGGTACATCCCCCCCATCACCGCCATTATGAACCCGTACATACCGTCTTTTTTACCGTTCTTTTTGTGATAAGCTCTTAAAAAACGGTCTATCGTACGCCTTACCGCCCTGGAAAACGGCATCCCCTTGGGAGATTCTGCCCATTTTTCAGCTTCACGGCTGGTCTGATTGTTAAGTTTGGCGGTAAAATCAGTTATGTCCCTGTAGCTATAATGCAATAATGGATTTTTCAACTCGCCTCTTGGATCTTTCATGAACGCACGCGGGTGTACATCCACTTCCTCATACTTGAATTCGTCTCTTTTAAAAAGCCTTAACTGCGCGCTGGGATACCATCCTCCATGTTCAAGCCAGAAATCTCCTATAAAATTTTTCCGGGGAATACCAAAACCGTTACAATCCGTACCCTTCGCCAAAGTCGTTATAATCTCTTCTTTCAACTCAGGAGTAATGCGTTCATCCGCGTCAAGGCTCAGAACCCACTCATTCGAAGCCAACGAATAAGCGTAATTTCTATGTGCCCCCTCATTGGTCATTTCTTTCTGGTATATTTTGTCTGTAAATTCTTTTACAACCTCACGAGTACGGTCAGAACTATTGTCATCAAGAACAACGATCTCATCCGCCCATTTAACACTCTCCAGGCATTCTCTAATTCTTCCTTCTTCATTCTTCGTTATCACTACTACCGATACCGGCACTTTATTATCGTTCATTTTCAGTCATTCCTTTCCTGCTTCATAGTTGTCATCCCGAGCGAACGAAGTGAGTCGAGGGATCTAATAGATCCTTCGACTCGGGCTTCGCCCTCACTCAGGATGACAATTCTTATTTTACTCTTATCGTCATCTAAAAAAATTGGTACCCGTTCTCCTTGCACGTACCGCAAATAACATTACTTTTCGCGGCATCCGCGCCTCGTATCACACGTCTTGCCGCGATGAACTTCTCACCGTTCCACACCTCACGAAAACTCTGTTTTAAAAGATTCCCGAAACTGTACTTTCCACAATCATAAATAGCACCACACGGCACGACATCTCCGTTCCAATTTACAGTCAGGGTTTTCCAGGGTTTCCCGCAAGTTTTCTTGCCGATATCAAGATCGGTATAATTGTTGTACTCTTCTCCGTCCGGGATCCACTCGGAATCTCTAGCCACAGAATCTTCCACTTTTTCGAATATCTCTTTACCGCAATCTACTCTCATCCCGTTCGCCTCAAAGGCGATCCCAAGTTCCCGTGCTTTCTGACGTGCCGCTTCAACTTCAGACTGGTTGTGCTTGAAAACGAGGTATTTCCATATAAGATGAGGCTTTTCACTGTTCAATCTCTTTTTAGCGGCGAGGATCTTATTTAAGTTACACATTACCGCCTCTACCTTCCCACCTTTTCTATACTTGTGGTAAACTTCCTGGCTAACACCATCACAGGAAACTTTAAGAACGTCAAGACAGTTCCCTACAATAGTTTCTACCTGCTCATCGGTAATAACGTTTAAGTTGCTGTCTATAAAGATCCTGAGACCTGGTTTTTTCTCTTTAGCGTACTTGATCATGTCTCCAATATCCTTATTGAGAAAAGGCTCGCCCCAACTAAACAGATCAATTGTCTTTACGAACGGTTTTATCTCATCAAAGATGCCCCTAAAGTTTTTGAATGACAAAAGCCCCTTCTCTATGCTTTTTTGTGCTTCGTCATTTGTCGGACACAATGGACAGGCCAAATTGCATATATTGCCCGTCTCGATCGATATCTTCGAAGGACAATAGAGAAGCTTATCAGAATTCGTCTTCTGAATAGATCTAAAAATACTGTTCAACACTTTACTATACATAATTCAGATTTCACAGGGAACTGTCCCAAGCAAGCAACGCGAGCTCGTGGACTGTCCCCGAACCGTTCTACGTTTCACTGTTCACCAGCTTAAGGCATGCCATTGTAACCGCTTCCTGTTTTATCCCGACTAGACACTTATTATCATGCTCACACTCCGGAACCTTGAAGCGACTGTAGCAGGGTTGGCATTCCGCGTCGGGATTAGTTATCGCTATATGACGATCGCTGGTTGGATACGGCCCGTAAACTTTATCGTCTACCGGCCCGAATATGGAAACCGTCTTAACGCCTAACGCTACGGCAACGTGCAATGGCCCGCCATCATTACACAAGACCAGGTCACATTTTGACAATAACTCCACATATTTTTTAAGCGAAAAATCATTCCCTACAACTACCGGAGGGATCTTCATTTTGTCCGCGATATCCCGGCACAACTTTTCCTCTGATCCGTCTCCAAGAATTATTATATCCATCCCACATCCTGTAAGATCATCCGCTACCTGACAAAACTTGTCAGCCTGCCACCTTTTACGGGATGCCTGTTTACCCCAGCTCGCCCCGCCGCCGGGGATCAAAGCAACTACCGGTTTTTCTCCGAGTCCTTTTGTTTCAAAAAAACGAGGGGCCCACTCGGAAGATTTCCTGGATATCTCCATATGCGTCGCGTTGTCCCGAACAGGTACGTTTATACATTTCAGAAGATCTAAATAATGTTCGACAACGTGACGCCCTTCGAATCCCACAAAAGATATTTTATCCGTCAGAAATATCCCCCTCTTTTTATAATCCAGACCTATCCTGCGAGGAATACCGGTAAGCATAAAAAAAAGACCGAACTCCCGTGACAAAGTAAAATCAAAAACAGCGTCATATTGTTTCTCTCGAACACGGGCAAGTAATTTATACAGACCTTTAACTCCCTGCACTTTGGATTTTCGCCATAGTTTTACAAAATCGTCTTTTTCGTAAACATGTATATCGTCTATGTCTATATTGTCCTCCAAAATATCCTTAGTTCTGGCATTACACATGTAATCTATGGTTACCCGGGGAAAGGCCATTTTCAGGTTCGTAATAAGAGGTGTAGTAAAAAGAACATCCCCTATGCCAAATATGTTAGCTATTAAGATTCGTTCCATGATTTATCCGTAGGGGCACGGCGCGCCGCGCGCCTACCACTCAACTTTCACCCAATATCTTCTTTGCCGCTTCAAGCACAGCATCTACTGTTATTGCTTTCAAACATTTATATTCATATTCACATCTTACATCCAAACAAGGCGCACACCCCGGGAGTTCATACAGCACCACATGCCTCTTCCCCCATGGACGCCATCTTGTGGGACTTACGCCGGGTATATTCCTGCCAAAAATAGCTATAACGGGAATATTTACGGCCGCCGCCATGTGCATGGGCCCCGCGTCATTCCCAATAAATAACGCCGACCTCTCAAGCATAGCTGCCAGTTCTTTCAGGTCCAAGTCACCCGCAAAATCCAATGCCCTGGTTTTGGAAGCATTTCTTATCCCTTCTGAAAGAGAAATTTCATTTTTCCCTCCCAGGATAGCCACTTCACAATCCAATTCCGTCTTTAATCTGTCTATGAGTTCCGCATAGTAACTGGACGGCCATATCTTGGCGGGATTACTGCTTCCGGGATGTATCGCGACAATGGTTTTCTCCGGAGACACACCCATCTTTCGCAATATACGCTCTACCCTATCAGAATCATCTTTTTTTATAGAAAGGTTCGGGGCTGACTTGGAGTCCTTGATATCCAGCAATTTTAACAGATCCAGTGTGTATTCTACTTCGTGCTTTTCGCCTTTGTCTCTTTGATCCTGTATTTTCCTATTAAGAAAAAAACCCCACTTTCTATCGTACCCTATACGCAACGGTATCCCTGCAAAAAAAACAGCCAAATGCGAAATAATATTAGGATTCAGGACGATCGCGGCGTCAAACTTCTTTTTTCGGAGCACAAATGCCAGTTGCATCCCTTTTTTTATCCATCCTGTCTTATCCCCGGTATCGGTGATAAGGATTTCATCTACCGCGTCGACCATTTCAACTATGGGGCGGGAATATTCTGACGTAATGAACGAAACACTCGCTTCAGGATAACATTCCTTAATGGCCCCGGCAGCGACAGTGGAGAGAAGAACCTCCCCTATTCGATCGGTCCGTAGAATAACCACATTATCAACATTAATCCGTTTTTTCAACATGATAAGTTAACGCAAAACAAAAACCCAGAAGCAAATAAAAAAGAACCGCGAGATTAACCGAGTATAGATGTGTATCCACCATACAATTCAAAGCAAACCCCACAAGACCGGAGAATAACCCCACAGCAAGATCTTTACGCCTGCTCGGCCGTAACCTGAAAATACCCTTAAGCGAATAGATCAAAACCGTTACAAGAAAAATAAGGAATATCAACGCGCCTACAATGCCGATCTCCGAGGCCATATGAAGATAACAGTTATGAGAATACCTCACATCAGGATACTCCGCAGGTTTATACTTTGGGAAATTTCTGCTATAGGTATTCACACCAAACCCCAAAAAAGGATGCACCTTTATCATCTCAATAGTGCCCTTCCATAGCATCACACGCTCCCAGGAAGTACCGCTTTTCAGATCAGTCAGGTCAAAAATACGCTCCTGCACACTGTACGGAAGTATCATAAATACAACCATTAACAACACCAGCAACAGTGCCAACACTTTTTTAGATTTCAAAGAACCGAGCGTAAGTAAAGATGCCGCAAACGAGATCCATGATCCTCTGGATCTCGTAAGAAACAGGCTTATCGCGGAAAACATAAGCGCCCCGGAAAACATCAGTTTCCCCTTAGATCCATAGCTTTTTGAAAAAAGAAACGAAATGAGTATTATAGTGACGACAAGAAGGTACACCCCGAAATCATTTGGATGTATAAACGATGACGATATCCTGCGCAGATAATCCAGTGGGATAAGCGTCCTGTGCCGAATAAGACCTTCTCCTGAAAAATACTGAATAAAGCCGTTAACGCAGATAAGGATCATGCCACCGACAGTAACACACAAAAACCTTTTTATTTTATCTTCCCCGCGCAGGCTGGATGCCGCCGCGCAAAAAACAAGCGCGTATTGTAGTATTTTCAATATACCCCTAAAACTCTCTTTAGCGTAGGCACTGTTAAAACACGACAATATCGTCCACAATAGCAATAACCCCAGTAACTTTACCGGCATAGGATTGATAGACTGCCAATCTCTAGAGATAACAGTTTTAGCGATCCAGGCAATTATCATTAACGTGGAGGCGATCTCCACCAGTGAAGTGGAAAACGCGGTGGCCACAAGAAGCACATAAAAACATCCTTCGATCATCCTGTCGCAAACTCTTATCGTCTTTTCTTTCATACCTTTCATAATTTTAGTTCGCGGGCAGAGCCCACTCCTACGTTATTCATCCATCGTCTCTCGTCACATCGGCAGAGGGGACTGTCCCAAGCGGTGAAGCCGCGCGTGGACTGTCCTCGGTATTTCTGTTCAAGGGCAGAGGCCCCTCCACGTTATGCGGTCAATACGCGTTATTAAGCGCGAATATCGACATGGATAATATCTTTAAGTCCAGCATAAGCGACCAGTTTTCGATATAATAAATATCGTATTTGGTCCGCTCTTTGATCGAGGTGTTACCACGCAGGCCGTTAACCTGGGCCCAACCCGTAACACCTGATTTGATCTTATGACGGGACATATACCGCGGAATATCTTCCTTGAACTTCCCCACAAAATGCGGACGTTCCGGACGCGGCCCTACTAGACTCATCTCACCCTTAAGCACGTTAAAAAGCTGCGGCAGCTCATCGATATTAGTGCTTCTTAAGAAAGTCCCGATCTTCGTTCTTCTCGGGTCATCTTTTTGAGCCCAAACCGGACCGGTACCCTTTTCCGCGTTAATTATCATTGTGCGAAATTTAATGATCGCGAACCGTCGGCCATCTTCCCCTATCCTTTTTTGAAAATAAAAAACCGGACCGGGAGCGGTCAGTTTTATAAGAACCCCTATCAACGCGAGAAAAGGCGCAAGGATGATAAGACCAACAATGGACAGGACGATATCCATTATTCTCTTCACAAAACGATTATACCCCTCTGAAAGCGGAGATTCTTTAAGCCCCAAAAGCGGGACACCGTCAATAGTCCTCATATCCACTTGAGAAGTAACCATACCCAATAGATCCGCCACCACTCTGAACTCGACCATATTCTTTTCGCACTCAAGTATCGCGTCCATTACCTTGGAACGCGGAATTTCGACTTCCGTCAAAATAGCTTCATCTATTTTTTCCGATTTTATTATCGCGTTCAGACTGTCCAGGCCTCCAAGGACAGGTACACCTTCCACATGATTCCCTGTTTTGTCGTTTATCCTGACGACACCTTTTATGTTGTAATCCCAGTGCGAATCGTCAGCGATATGCCTTATCAATCGTCCCACCATGTCATTATCGCCGATAATAAGAAGATTCCGTGTCTTTTCCCTGCGTGATCTGAAAAATAGCCTGATCCTGTTGATCGAAAAACGCCAAAAGCCTATGAATACAACAAGCACCATCCAGGCAGAAAACAGCATTCCCCTCGAAAAAGAATATTCGCGATAGAAAAACGTACCTGCCATAAAAATAAGGACCCCGACCGTCACCGTTCTCACTATAGAGAAAAATTCGTCCACTATAGAAAGTCTGGAACGCATCGAATACAATTTTTCGGAACGCATGAGGAATATCATAACTACCGTCAATACCGGGAATACTTTGGTGTATTCGTTTATATGCGGAATACCATAGACCGTTTCAACCAACCCGGAATTAAATCGCAACCAATATGAAAAAAGAAATGCCAAGTTGATCGCCAGGACATCACCTACCATCAAAACAAAGCTCATTCTTATGTCATTTTTTACTCTCATAATAATTTCACCAAGAGCTATTTGTACCGTAAGAGCGGTATCACCTTCGGTGATAAGCCGCGAACGTAATTTATAGTTCGCCGCCGAAGGCGGCTCCTACGTAATGAATTATTCTTCACCCGCCATGTTGTTCCCACTTTTCTTTGACATATTCTTCTATTTCTTTTTTAAACCTGTCTCTCCCAAATCGTACAGCATTTGCCTTGATCTTGTCAGGATAAAAAGATCCCCGATTTTTTTCAAGCACACTTACAGCTTCGTTGAGACTCGCGGTAGTTTGTTCCTCAAAAAAAACACCCGTCGCGTCCGATCCTTCCTGTTTTCCCTCAAAAGGAACTATCGTCTCAAGCGCTCCGCCGGCACCATATGCTATTACGGGTTTGCCGTATGCCTGTGCTTCAAGAGGCACGATACCGAAATCCTCTTCCCCGGGAAATATAAGCGCCTTACACGCCGAATAATAGCCCTTGAGGTCCTCATCACCTACCCAGCCAACAAACTCAACATTATCACCCGCTATTTTTTTGAGTGCATTTAACTCTCCGCCGTCCCCTACAACAAGCAGCCTTTTTTTACTCTCACTAAAAGCCTTTACCGCGAGGTCAACCCTTTTGTATGGCACAAGAGCCGAGACCATAAGGTAAAACTCCTCTTCAAAGTGAGGGGGGCAGTGGGGGGGACAGCCTCTTTTGGGCCAAAAAGAGGCTGTCCCCCCCACTGCCCCCCTCACTGTCGTCCTCACGCGTACGTCAACCGGAGGATATATTACATCAGCCTTACGGTCGTAGTATTTACTAATACGATTTTTAACATTATCCGATATGGCGATAAAATAATCAATCCTTTTGTTGGTTTTAAGATCCCACTTTTTAAAACGCTTCATAATTTGGGATATGACCCACCTTTTCGGAGACGATTCATTTGAAAAGTATTCATCAAAGAATTTCCAGGCATACCTTACGGGAGTGTAGCAGTAACATATGTGTAAAGCGCCCTGAGGGATCTTTACTCCCTTAGCGGCACAATGGCTGGAACTTAGTACCAGGTCATATCCCGTAAGATCAAAGCTTTCTATAGCCTTCGGAAAAAACGGCAAAAAGGAACGATAACTCTTTGATATCCCCGGGACCTTCTGGAGAAACGAGGTCCTGATATCCATCTCCTCGATCGTACGAGAAACACTCCCCTTGTCGTGTATCAATGTAAACACGGTAGCTTCGGGAAAGAGCTCGCAAAATACTTCCAGACACTTTTCCCCACCTCTCATTCCGGTGAGCCAGTCATGCACTATCGCGATCTTAGGGTGTGTCATATCATATACTTCGGTACGCTTCGAGAGTCTTTTTAGCTGCCCTCTCCCATGAAAAACGTTTTACATTCTCCAGCCCGGCTTCAACCATACCTTCAGAGAGCTCGTGATTAACCAGTACATTATATACCGTATCGGCTATCTGTCCAACGTTATGTGGAGATACGACAAAAGCGGACTCTCCGACCACCTCAGGAAGAGATGATGAGTCAGACACAACGACAGGTGTCGCGCAATGCATGGCCTCAAGCACAGTGAGTCCAAACCCTTCATAAAGAGACAAATGGACCAGAACATCAGCCATACTGTAAAGCACTACCAGGTCTTTTGGAGAAACCTCACCGAGATACTTTATGTCCTTATCCAGCATTTTTTCTCTAAGATGGTCTTCTTTTTTATCCCATTTGCCGCATATTACCAGTTGATGAGGAAGACCCCACTGTTTAAGCAACTTAAATACTTCAATTAATGTGCTTACGTTTTTGTGAGGTTTCACACTGCCTACATACAAGATGATATGTTCCGACAAACGATGCCGGGTCTGGACATCCGCCAGCTGTGTTTTATCTTTTATCTCATAAAAATCATCTCCGGAAGCTTCGTGAATAACGTCTATCTTATCGGAATACTTCTCCCCGAAGATCTTCAGCAGATCATTTTTTGTATGTCCTGAAACCGATATTATCCGCCCTGCTTTTTTCAAAGCTGAGGATATCATGAAAGACGCGTAATGTTTGGCAAGCGGTAACGCTACTGATTCGGAGAACAGTAAATAAATAAGATCATGGATGGTAACAACCATCTTTTTGTTCGAGAAAAGCGGTATATTAAAATGCGGTACATGCAATACATCGACATCGTTATGCGGAGTAAGTACCTGCTCGGTGATAGAATATATTGGCGCCATCCATTTAACCGTTTTGACATTCCGCGGTGACGCGACATCCATAAGCTTTTCAGGATCGCCGAAAAGCACAAACTCATCGTCCGGAGCCTGCCGGATAAGCTCCGGCAGAAGGCATTCTATGTACCTGCCTATCCCGGTATGCTGTATCATTCTCACGTCAAAACCGATTCTCATGTCACCTCGCATAGCGCATGTCACACTACTACAGCGTTTAATAGGAACAAACCCTCTCCGTGTCATTCCCGAATGCTCTTATCTGGAATCCATTAATTTTCTTTCGGTAATTCCCTTAATTTCTTAAACCATTTATCAAAAACAGGTTTGTATTTAACATTATATCTTGCTTGCTCTACAAGTAGTGAAGAAAACCCTTTATTCCAATAATAG
>JAJRVD010000075.1 GCA_024277375.1 Candidatus Omnitrophota bacterium
AAAAGCGTGCCTCGGGAAACTTTACCCCGAGAAGGCTTCGTTTTGTGAAAGCGTTATTTTCCCCGTATTTGTGATATTGCCGATATTTCTAATTTCGTCGGCGGGGATGATCAAAAAACGAGTAGTTCATCTCCAAACGGATCCTGAATATGCCGGCTGGTATTACGCGTTAAAGATGTCCAGGAAGAGTCTTATGAACGCGAAGGCATTGGCGGAATCTGGTGACGTAAAAGAATTTTACGGACATATTTTTAAAACGATGCAGCAATATTTTGGCAGACGGTTCTCGCTTCCTCCTGAATCGATAACCGAAACAGTAGTAGATATGGAACTCGCGAAAATGATAAATGAACAAGAGATACTTTCGGACGCGAAAGATATTTTTTTCGATTGTCATTTGGCAAGATATGGCTCGGTTTCATTGGGGCAAGATGACGTAAAAAGCACGTTTGAAAAATTTAAAAAAGTAATTGGATATCTGAATGAGCGACGGATCTTGTGAAATGCCGGGGACAGTCCCCGGTGGGTACATGGTTGTGAGGGGCTTGACGAAAAGATAATGTAGGGGCTTGGTTTTAAAGTAGGGACAAAGTAGGGACAGACACTACTTTTGATAAGCGTATAACGGGCGGACACAGGGGTCCGCCCCTACGGGATGTGGGGCTTGACGTGAGAGGTAATGTAGGGGCTTGATTTATCAAGCCCGAAAATACAACGAACGCAAAAATATGAAAAAAATAATTTTATTTACATTGATCTTGGGCTGGATGATTTGCTGTTCGCGGGTGGCGTATGCCTCGGAAGGAGAGGCGGAGAGCGCCTTTCGGCAGGCGAACGCGCATTATGAATCCGGAAATTATAACAAGGCTATAGCCTCGGGTGAGGCCATTCTCGCGACGGGGCTACGAAGCGGAAACTTGTACTATAATTTGGCCAACGCCTATTTCAAAAAGGGCGATCTTGGTAAGGCCATTTTGTATTACGAACGTGCGCGGCGATATATGCCGCGTGACGGGGATCTTGTATCAAACTACAAATACGCGCGTTCCAAACTTAAACAAAGGGGCGCTTTTGAGAGAAGATCTGAATTTTTAAAACGTCTGGACCGTATAGCGCGGCGTCTTACTTTGAAAGAATCTATATTAATGGGCGGAGGCGCGTACTATCTTTTTACTCTCCTTGTAATATTGGCTATCGCATTCAAAAAACTCAGAGGGCTATCAGTGCTTTTTGCCCTGATGTTTATGTTCATATTCCTTTCTATCGCAATACCCTTTCCGCGTGAAGTTAGAGAATACAAAAACGCGTCTATTGTAGTAGACAAAATAACGGACGCTCGGTTCGAACCTGTCAGCGATGCTGAAGTTCATTTCCCGGTTTATGAGGGGATGAAACTATACATCCTCAGAGAATGGGGCGATTGGTGCAAGGTAAAACGCCCAGATGGCAAGATAGGATGGGTCCCGGTCTCTGCGGTGGAAATTGTAGGGATGTAGGTCGAGGGATGTAATGCCACAAGCGTAATGTAGGGGCTTGATTCATTAAGCCCGAAAACGTGGGGAAGCGCTCCGGGTTCGATGAATCGAACCCCTACGGATGAGGGGGAGTTGACGAATGGGTGGGGGTAGCAATGAGTTGAGGGCTGCAGTATCCCAATAAATGTTAAGATATAAAAAATTAGGTTATTTTTACTAATATTCTAATATTTTAGTGCTATACTATAAAGGTCAGATGGGGAAAGTAACCATGGGAAAATTTTGGGGATAAATGGGGTCACCTCGGAACAATATATGTATAATGCACATACTATAATCAGTTTAACTATGATTTAACAAATAAAAGTATTTTTTTACGCCAATACTAAAAGATTTTAATAACTATTTTAAAAGGTGTGGTTATGAAGATGTTCCAGAAATTTAAAGATGTTATTAGATCCCTCGGCTCGGCCTTCGGCCTTGCTCGGGATGACAGGAAGAGTCGCATACAGCGGACTGCGGTCGGGGTGATAGGGGATAGTCAGCGGCTGCGAGCCGGTCGGGGACAGTCCACCCGCTCACTGCGTTCGCTTGGGACAGTCCCCTGGGCTAGGCAACAAACACAAACACACCGGGGACAGTCCACCCGCTCACTGCGTTCGCTTGGGACAGTCCCCTGGGCTAGGCAACAAACACAAACACACCGGGGACAGTCCACTCGCTTGCTTCGCTCGCTTGGGACAGTCCCCTGGGCCTGGCTTTACAAATTTTGTCATCTCGACCGAGCGGAGCGAGTGGAGAGATCTAGACCTTGGACGTGGATAAAGATCGTATCAATGATTCTTATTTTCACTTTTACTTTGCAACAGTTTTCATACGGTCAGTTGGAGCATTCACGGCCCGCTCCCGTCCAGCCTTTGATAAAGGGCAGGGTAGACCTCAATCAGGTATCCATTCCACGTGATATTGCCATAACCAGAGATATTAATAAGACCAAAAGTGATGAGCTGATCATAAACATAAAGGATGTTCACGATAATTACGGTGCTCAAAAATCTATCGTGTCGGTTCTTGATAACTTGGCCATAAATTATGACCTTAGTTTTGTGGGGATAGAAGGAAGTGAGGGGTATATAGACACCAACATGATTTCCGCTTTTCCTGACGCGGAAGTTAAGAAAAAGGCGGCGGATAGCCTTATGCGGCAGGGTAAGATATCGGCTGGGGAGTTTTTCGCGGCGGTTTCTGAAACTCCGGTAAAGCTTTACGGGATAGATGACGGGGACCTGTATTTAAAAAACTATTACGCTTTTAGAGGTCTGTATGAAAAGAAGGAACGGAATGTCAGGCTCATTAAAGATCTCAGGGGAGCTCTATACGCGTTGGAGGACAACATCTTTTCCAATGAACTTAAAAGTCTTAATCGAAATTCCGTATTAAGTAACGGCAATGGTAAAAAATTTACAAAACGGTGGTACTTCATCGAAAAAATCGGGAAGAGCCACGGCGTGAAGTGTGATGAGTATCCGAACGTGAACGCCCTGATAGAAGCCGTTGAGGTTGAAACCACCATAGATTATCCCGCTACGAACGTCCAGAGAGACAAAGTGCTTGATATTCTTACCGGCACTCTCAAGCGGGATCGCCTTGAGGAACTCATACTCAAAAGCCTTTCGTTTAAACTCGGCAAGATCTCAAAGAGCCGGTTCTACTCGTACATACTTTACCTGGCGAAAGCGGAAGGTCTTGATCGCGCGGAGTATGACGAACTTGAGGTTTTTTGTAACTATGTGAATCTATATGAATCCATAGACATCGGCGAATTGATGGATGAAATAGACGATTATGAGTGCCGGATAAAAGAGAAATTATTCCGTAATTCGGATGAGCGTGAACTTACCACGCTCATGAAAAACATGGAGATACTGGATAAGGTCTTCACCCTCAAGCTTACCAGCGGACAACTGCAGTATTTCCGTGATCACTTGGACGATTTTAGTTGGTAGAAGTTCCTTGTTTTTATAAAACAGCAGTACGCGAAACACAATATACCCCTGCCGGCGAAACTCGCCGAAGTCGCGGAACTTTTTGAACAACTGCCGCAGGCGGTAGACTTTTATAAAGCGGCAACGGACCGTAACCGCGCGATGGTTTCGAACACTATAAGACAGATGCGAGAGAATAAAGTTACTGTCGGCGCGATCGTTACCGGCGGCTTTCATACCAAAGGCATTACAGGCATATTGCAGTCCGATAAGGTGTCATACCTTATTTTGCTCCCCCGGTTTGACTCGAAAAAAGAAAAACGTCCGTATATTACCATATTTACAAACAAGGCGAGTGAATATAAGCGTTACGCGGAATCAGGCGATTATCTCGCGATCGTTTCCCGGCTTGCCGTTTTGGCGAGGGTTATGGGAGAGGTCCTCGGCATAGAGAAAGAAGAAGTTGCGGGCGAGATCATTGCCGAACTATTGGCTGCTACTGCCATCAAATATTTTGAAGAGCAGGGTGAACGTGTCGGCGCGGAAGAACTGGGGCGTATTCTCGCGGAATATCTTAAACGGTACAACAAGCAAGCTCGCGATAAGAGTAAAACCCTAATAGACTCCGGCGAACTTAAAGAGATATTGGATTCTGTGGTCATATTGGAAGAGGGGAACGAAGTACGTATATTGCTCAAGGTCGGAGAAGAATACCACGACTATGTATTTGTGAAAGATAAGGATGGCGTGCTGACTCTTAAGAAAAAAGAGATCCACGACGCGTCGTACAGCGGAATTTTTTCGAAGCTGAAAGAAAAAGTTGCAGATAAGACAGAAAAATCAAAGGCAGAAGACAGGGGAAGGAAATTTCGTGAACGAGTCAGTACCGCGTTCAATGAAAGCAAGTCGGAGGAGGAATTTGTAGGGAAGGTAAAAGAAATAGCAAAACGGCTGGGGGTGTACAACGATCAAGTCGAGACAGACGCGAAAAAGATATATAAGAAGAAAAAGGCTGAAGCGGACCAGGGACCACAATTAGCCGTAGACGGAGCCGGTGGAGGCGGAACTATTATACCACCCGGTTCTATTCTTGACCGGCTGAGAAAAGAGGCGGAAAGAAAAGCAAAAGAAGCTGTTGAGGGTAAAGCTACTGCCGAAGAAGTGGAAACCGCCCGGAAGGCTCTTGAGGACGCGCAGGAGATGGTGAAAAGGTTTGTCATCCGAGTTTATCATTTATACGTCTCGCTGGAGGGCACGTTTGGAGAAAATGGCGTAGACGAAGAGGGATTCACCAATATTCTGTTGACGATGGCGATGAACGCGGGGATATTGTCCAAAGACGCGACGGAGAAAGAGATAGATCAAATAAAAGAATGGGCAAGAGCATTAATAGAGAGCGGGCGAATGGAACACGAACGGCGTCACGCGGAGCACAGGGCGATAATATTGAGTTTGGCCGAGGAATTGGGGCTTGAGCTTGGCGCGGACGGGATGTATGACTTTAAGGGATTTATGAAGAGCATGCAAGACGGCACGATAAAGCTTGAGAATGGTACGGTGATAACCAAGAAAAATGGTCGGATAACAATAACGAGAAAAGATGGCTCTAGGACGGAGCTCCGCACTGAAGACTATACGGACGAAGATGGTGAGACATATGAACTTCTTGCTGTAATAGACAGCCGTATAACGGCGGGCCATGCCGGACGCGGTCAGCTTGCCATGTATGCTAATAGTGAAAGCGGGTTGGCGCATGAACGCAGGGAGCTTACGGGTTTGATCAAATTCGCGAAAATGAAAGGTGTCGCGACGGCTGAAGAGATAAGAAACGGTATGCTGGGAACAATAATCCGACATCGTATGGGAGTTGATGAGGATTTCTATAATGATGTGATGGATGAGATGGACAGATTACACATAGAAGGGCTTAAGGCGGAAAGAGATCAGCTTAGAAAGGAAGGTAAACACACCGAGGCGGAGGAGATACAGGAGGAGATAGATAACCCGAAGAAAAAACCGACCAAACGCAGAAAATGGGAAAAAGACGGAGATAATGATTTTACTATCTCGCAGGACGGGGAGACAGGTAAAGACGAAGATAGCATGACTCCGGAAATAAAGGCTAAGCTCGATGAGATGATAGCTGGGAAAACGCAAATCGACGCGATGACCGGTGAGGTGGAGAAATCGTTTCGGCAGATAGCAAAACTTAGCGCGGAAGGTGCTAGCGCGGAAAATTTAAAGGTGCTGATCTCCGGGGTTCAGGGGCTCTTGATAAAGCTTCTTGAGCTTGTGAGTCGGGCAGAAACAAACGCAGACAAAATATCGGATCCGAAAAAAAAGGAAGCACTTAAGAAAAAGCTTAAAGCTCAAAGGGATCTTATTAACGTTAAGATCAAGAATGCCGAAGACAACCTTAACGAGATCAATAACGAGATCAATAAAAGGCAGAAACCACAAACCGGGGTTATGGGATTGTTGCATTCTTACGAGTTTGACTCGAAACATTTATACAAGTATATCGGAGACGAAGAGGGCCAGGTTTCGGAGGAAGAAGCCATAAATATCCTGGTCGGGGTCGCTACCGGAAGCATTGATCCGAAACTTCGGGAAAATGCCAGAAAGTGTCTCGCGAGGCTTTTGGGAGAAGATATCGATTTTGAAAAAGAGATGTCTCCTGAAACCATGATAAAGCTTGATGACGCTTATCATGACGAAGACAAAAATGATAGAAAGCGAAACGGGAAAATAATAATAGCGTTAATCAACTCCGGCAATATTGAAAATAAAGAAAGCGCAGTACACAAGAACAGTAAAAAAATGGCAAAATATTTAGGTGATCTTAACGGCGCTGAAGCAGTATTGGCTAAGCTTGGGTTCGATATAAGTATTTTGGTTGAGAAGAGAGGGGAGGTTGAGAAATATTTAGAACAACTAGCGAAAGACGGAGAAGAGGCCCAAGAGGCTCGGGAGAAACTAAAAAAACTCATCGGGGAGCTATTTGAGGAGGCGACGGGTGAAGAGCTTGGCACGCTCTTGAACAAGAGAGACGGTGAAAATGATTTTGCGGCTGTTATTGAAAATGCGCTGGCGTCTAAGATGGAAGACATGAAAAAGGGGTTTGAGGAGCAGAAGACAAAAATACTTCAGATCGTTAAGGAAAATGATCTTAAGGATTTCGTGTCTCTCGAAGAAAAAGCGGAGTGGATTCGGATATTATTAGAATTGAAAGGATAAGAAGGTGACTTTGTGAAATTAAGAAATGCCGCTTTAGGGTATTTAAAAGAAGGCGCGGATGACAAAACAGAAGATGACGGAGACGGGTTTATCGAAAATTTGGAGAACATCTTGCGAATCTTGGAAAGTCGGAAGGGAGCCAATTGGCAAGAAGGATTGGATACCACAAATTCGGAATACCAGAAACTTGACAAGCGGATAGAGAATATAGAAAACATTTTGGGTAGGGCAAAGTCGAGAAGAATGCCGGCGCACGTTAAGGATGTGATGGAGTCTGTAGATGCTTCTACGGAGAAACTGGAGTCGATACTTCAACCCGCTTTAATTGGCACCATGCTTAATGCCGCCAAGAACTTAAAAGATGTTCTTAAAAACGAAGAAACAGAAGTGACGAACCGCGAGGACTTCGGTAGAAAAGTTTCATCTGAACTTAATGATAGTTTTGTAGACGTGTTAGATGACTTGCTCCGGCTTGGAGACGCGTATACAGACAAACAAACCAAAGAGCTGGGAACTCTTATTGGCGATATGAAAGGTAAAGGTAAAGGTAAAGGTGTCTGGGCGATCGTAGAAAAGCTGAAAGAAATAGATCAGGAGTTGGGAGAAGAATTGGAGAAGAGGATAAAGGCGGCCATGAAAAAAGAAGGGCGCGACGCGGCTGGAATTATAACTGATGTGAACCAGGCTATTGCCGATATTTTAGTGGAATTCAAAGGCAAAGAAGGAGAGAAAGATAGCGCAAAATTCAAAGCTCTTTGCGAAAGCGTCTTGAACTTGCATGAGATCAACACCAAATATGTCCATTATATAGGGGAAGACGGGATCCGGGCCTGGGGAGATTGGATCAAAAAACTCTCTCATATATGGGAAGAAGGAAAAGTGACCGAAGCAAAAAAGGAGTTTAATAATCTTCTTAGTACAGAGGAAGAGGGGCTTAAAACGATCAAGGATGAAGCAGAGGAACGTCTTAAGCGTGTTAACGCGGAACTTGAGGCGATCCGGGCCGGACTGGATAAATACATAGAGGAATTTGTGAGTTTATTGATGCTGGACGATGAGGGCGCAGATGAAACCGCGACAAAACAGAATGTGATCGCCGCGTTAGGGGCGGGGGAAGGTAAAGGGCTATCACTTAAGGAGAGGATCGCTGCGCAGAAAGCCGCCTTGCTTAAGCTTTTGACCGAAAAAGCTAAACAAGCGCGTGGTGAAAATCTGATAAACGGTCTGCTTGGATTTAACAAACGTAAACTGGGCGCGGAAGGGCTTATTAACGGTATCGAAAAGTCGATCGGGTTAATTGATGCGAGGAACGTAAATGAGTTAAAGAAAGACGAGGGGCTGGTGGCGATCTTTTTGGAAGACGTGATCCATGCGGAAATGGACGCGCTTAGGCTCGAGGTTAGAGGTAAGGATAACAAAAGCTTAACTGATATAAAAAAGGACGGAAAATATTCAAAGGCAGACCAGGAGAAGTTATATAACAGTATTGATCCATATCAGAAATTCGTCGCTATGGCCTGTGTCGATGTGGGGATGAAGCATATCGCGGGTTACAAAGACGGTCTTTTTGGTGTGCAGCTTTTGGCGGGGCTCTTATCGGCGGATGGGTACATTGTTAACCTTAAAACAGGTGAGGGGAAGACCGAGTTTAGTCTGGTCGCTTTGACTATCGCGTCATTAACGGGACTTAAGGTTTTTGCCGAAACTTCTAATATAAATCTTGCCAGGGATAACCATATTCAGCGTAAGGGTATATTCTCGTTTCTGGGGATGAGGTCTAAGGTGTTGGATAAGGACAATCTTCCGGAGGATGGGCAAGAGCGGCAGGTTGAGTTGGAATTGCTGTTCAATGAGAACGCTATGAAAAAGGGCGCGGAAGGATGTGATGTCGTAACGTTCGCTACTTCAGAATTTAATTTCCAGCTCGCCGAAGAGCTTCCGACATCCGGCAAAAAGTTGATAGAAAATGACAGGAAATTTATGTTTGTGTTGATAGACGAGATCGACGCGTCTATGAGAGAAACGGCCACGCAGTACCGGATAGCGCTTCAGGCAGAGGAGATCGTTGAGGGCACCAAAGAGTATAGAATGAAAAAGGCGTGTGTAAAACTAGCAGATGAGTACATAAAAGGCGAGCGGGGGCGAATGGTGCGTAGGGGCCGCAAAACCGGCGATGAAAAAACTCAAGGTGAGGAAGGCACGAAAGCGGACCACTACTATGATGTCGACAAGGCGACGGGACAGGTTACATATACTTCCGCGGGGGAGAAAGCGATAAAAGACGCCGTTAGTGACATAGTGAGTTCACAAGGGTTATCGTCCGGGGAGAAGAAAGAGGTTAAGGAGTGGATCAAAAAGTCGATAGTTATGTTGAATACGAACAGAGCCGGGGTGCAATACGATGTATCTAAAGCCGGGGAAGTAAAGCTTTATGACAGTAGCGGGCTGTTGGGGAACCGCAGGCTTAGTAACGGCAACCATACGGTTCTTGAGATGTACCTGAGGGAGGTGCTGGGGTATGAGAACGTCAAAGTCCACGGAGACAGTTATAGCACTTCCGAGATAGGCGGCGGAGTCGCCCGGACGGAATATTTTTCGGTCATTACCGGTGCCTCGGGTACAGCGGTCGCGTCCAGGCGGGAGCTTGAAGAGATACTCGGTAACAAAAAAGGGGTTGTAGACCTCATGCCGCATATAGATAAAATACTCGACGCTACACAAAAGTTTTTGTGCAGTAATAACGAGCAGTTTGAGGCGAGTGTTGAAGAATGGCTTGACGCCGGACTGGACGAGAGCGGGAATTTTTACGCGTCGTTTATTTACGCGAGGAACGCCCGGGAGGCGGAGAAATTCAAAGAGGCGATAAAGAACGTCATTCTGAGAGCCAAAGAGCGGGGAGACAATAAATACGATAAAATAAATCTCCAAATGATAGATGGCGCGATGCAAGAGGAAAAGCTGAATAAAGCGAAAAAAGAAAGTGGTAAGAATAATATGCTGACTATTTTTACCGACGCTAACGCGCGCGGTACGAACTATCAGGCATTGTTCGCGAACCTCAGAGTGTTGGGGGATGACCAGAGAGCAAAGCAGTTTGGTGAGCTTTATGAGATCCTGGATATGATAGATCCGGGGTCTCATGTGGCCAAATTGCGGAAGAAGCTTGATGCGGTAGATGACACGTTAGACGCGAATAGTATTGCTGCGGATATTAATTCTGAAGTTACGGCTGAGATAGATAAAGTTAAACAGCGGTTGTCTGATATTGATAAAGAGTTAAAGAAAAAGGATTTAAGTGACAAGGCCCGTAAACTCGCCGAAGGCGAAAAGTATTCTTTAAACAGAAAGCTTAAATCGCTTGAGAAAGCGCAAAAAACGCTCAATGAAAACGCGTTTACGGGGGGCGAAACCGACGCGGAAAAAGCGGGCAAGATAAAAAATGTCAAAGAGGCGCTTAACCTGTTTCAATACGTGACTTCCAGTGATGTTCAGATCCTTGTCGGCATAATGCTTGAAGCTGATGAGAACGTTAATCGTAAAGGGGCAAAGAGGGACAAAATAGTTGAGAGATTTAGTAAGTTCTTTAGTGGTTTAAAAGTAAAAGTGGGGGAGGACCCGACGAATATAGCAAAATTTGATGATTTCAGGATGAACGTTGAGACTAGATACGTAAAAGGGTTCAGGTTGTTGGCGCAACTTAACGATAAGTCTATCGGTGATCTTCTGCAGGCTCTTGGTCGTGTAGCGCGTCAAGCCGATCCGGCGGATGTGAGCCTGATCATGGATATTACCGAAGAAAGCACGGATCTGGATATTGTCGAGCGCGGCTACAATAAGAATAATAAGGCCATACGCGAGTTTAGCGACGATAGAGATGAATACGGTGAATTGTCGGATATCCGCAGAGCGGTCGTAGGGCTGGAAGAGATAAAGACAAAAGTAACCGCCAATGACAAAATAAAAGAAATTCAGGCGATCATTAATTTTTTAATAACCGCGTTTAAAACGGGGGATTTTTCCGATAAGTCTGTACTTGAAAAAGCTGGTATTGAAATTAAAAAGTTTACGGGCAAAAAGGGTCAACTGACTGAATTGGTAAAAAAGATATTGAGCGGCGTTGTGGACGGAGAAAACAAACAGGTTGTAGGGGAAGGACAAATAGCTCTTATTGTTAAATGGCTAAGAGGCGCTCACGGTAAGGGCCGGGGCTTTATGAGCGTTGAAAAGGCAAAGAAAGAGTTGTTGTCGAGTATAGGATTATCGGGAAAAAGCAGGAAACAGGCAAAGGGAGTGCTGGATAAGTTGTGGGGGAAAGATGTAAAGGAAAATGACCTCATAGTCTTAAAGAAAAAGCTATTAGCCATGGGTGTCGCCAAAAAAGATGTCGCGAAATTTATAGGTATTTTATTGCAGAAGGTCGAGAGTGTTGGGTACGGAAATGCCAGGCTGAACGAACTTACCAACAAGATATTCGGTCATGCTTTTAAAGCGCTGCTTGAGCATGATGTAAGGGGACAGGAAGACAGGATCGAGAATCACAAGAAAGATGTTCACGTCCGCAGTATTTTTGTCGATGAGATAGCGCCATTCCGTAATAAAATTCTTGAACAAAAAGAGGGTCAGTTGACGTATCAGAAGATCGCCGTTCAATGGTTGAAGGCGGTGGTTGAACAGTTTAAAAATACACCGAAAGGTGAAGACGGTGAGGTGGAACGGGAAAAGTTGAAGATACTGTTAGAAGGGGCACTTTGTCGTAGCGCCGACGAGATAAAGGGCCTTGTGGTGATAATTGCCGTGGACGGGAAAGGTGTCAGCCGGGTGTCTGTGGAAAATCTGGATGAGAGGAATATTGATACTTTCGCGGCGATCCTTACGGCGCTTATTGAGGGCACCGAATACAAAGACCTGGCTTCGAGTATACAAAATAGCGTTTCTGAGGAAACGTATAAAAACCTGCAAGAAAGCGATGCCGCGAAAAACATTATCACTTCAAAGGACTCAAATTCAAAAGAAAGGTTTCAGGGGTTTTACGAGGACGCGGTGACCCAGATACTACAGTATGAATATTATGAAGAGACCGGAAAACAGAGAGGATTGAAGGGTGACAAAGCGTATTTGAAGTATTTTGAGGCGTGGGTGAAGGAACGTAAGAACATAGGAACTATGTCGGAATTTATGGTAGATCGGATGATAAAGAAAGAATTGAAATTGATAGACAAAGAGATTGAGAAGCCTCTTACCGATGAGGAGATACAAGAGCAGGAGTCTAAAAAAGGCGAACAAGAAGGCAACGCGATAAAAAAACAACTGGCCCAAAAAGGGAAAAAGGCCGCTGAAGAAAAGAAAAAGAAAAAAAGTGTTTTCCGGAGGATGGCCGGATATGTAGGGAAAGTGCTTAAACCCGCGTCTGCCGGCGCGGTGGCCGGCGCGGCCGCGGGTAGTATAGTGCCGGGTATAGGTACGGTCGCGGGCGGTATTATAGGTTTTTTTGGCGGGGCCGGTCTTGGTATCGCGGGGCTTTTGGTTAACAAACGGCGGAAGGCCAAGGGGTACGCGCAGCTCGGTTGGGACAAAATGTCCAGGCAGCAAGGAAAATTATCGGCGGCTTGGAACGGGTTCTGGACGATAGTAAATGATATGATGGATAGTTGGGCAAAGACTACGATCATCGGGGTAGCGGCCGGCGCGTTATTTGTGTCTCTGGCGTGTACGGGCGCTGGGATATGGGCTTTATGGACCGCTGGTTTGAGTATGGCCGCTGTTAAAAGTGCCGTGGTAGGCGCGTTTTCGGCGGTAGCGGCAAAGACGGCAATAGGCATAGCGATAGTAAGCGCACTCTCAGGGATTATCCGGGGAATTTACACATTTTTTGATATTCGTGACCCGGAGGTCATACGTATGACGGGAGGTGTTATCGGTAAAGGAAGGGGATCTGAAAAACGTCGAAAACCGCATGAAGATTTTGCTCCTCTGGCGCCAAAGGTTCAGATAGATAAAGAAAGACAAAGTGCCGATAAGAAACTGGGTGAAAGCGCGTATGGAGAGATAGATATTGAGCAACGTTTAAGAGGGAAAGGTAAAAAGAAAGAAAAAACCGAAAAGGCTCCGGCGGTAAAGGAAAAGGATGTAAGGGATATAGACGGGACAGTTGTAAAAGCCGGAGTTAAAGACGGTAAAAAAACCAGGAAATCGGTAGTATACGGGGTTCCGGATGATATGTGTGAAAAAGATGAGCAGGGTAATTCGAAAGTATCCAAGAGCGCTCAGAACATGATATATAAGAAACACATGAAGAAGTATCCACCGGAGGGGCCCGATCCGCCGGATTGTATCATTATACCAGCCGGCAGTCTGGCCATGATCGGTAAAGACGATGACGAAGCGTTACAAATTGTGGCAAAAGATCTGATCGAACAGACTGAGGATGCTCGTTTCGGGGATGATCCGTTGCTTATTGTCGCTGGCGGGGTTGCCAAGAAGAAAGATGGTGACGTTGATACAGGAAAACGTGAATTCTCGGAGATCGTAGCGATCGATAACACGGTAGCGCGTTCGATGTCGGAGGACGCGGATATAACGGGAGTATACGAGGGTTTTAGTTCTAAAGAAACACTTAGGATAAAGAAAAACTCTAACGGGGATATCCTTGTTCTTATACGTCGTGACGACGGAGTGCTTATCGCGCGGAACCTTGGCAGTGAAATGACACCGGAGACAGAACAATACCTTAGTAAGCTTATCGCGATCACGACCTTGAAAACAAAAGGCAAAAAAGCATTGCAAGAGTATGATCCCAAAAAACAGGCTAAAGAAATGCAGAAGCAGTTCAAGGGGAAAGGGATGCCTGTGTCCGGTTCAATGTTTGAGGATGCTGATATTGAGATAGCTTTAGAGGATCCTGATGTCATAGATATCCTGAATAATAGCGATATGGACTCCTCTGACATAATAATTACTTCCGAGGGGATTTCGATCAAAACTCCGGGCGCTGAAAAACTTTTGTTTGGTCTTGATGGGGACACGATGGTTGTGGATGATGCCGATATGGATCAAGCGCGGGAGGAAGAAGAAAGAATACAGCTTCCACCGACAGGGTTTTTTGAGAAGATGGAATGGTTGCAGGATTTTATGAGGTGGTCGCAATCGTGGCTGCAGGTCAATAAATATAGGTTTAAGCGTAAACGTTTGACGAAATATTTGAATAAAAAATTTGAAAAATATCCCAAAGTTCTAAAAGTGGTAAATTTCTTTCTAGTGTCGATTCCGTCACAGATCTTAAGCCTTAATGTGGTCGCGATTCTACTGTCTATGCTTCTCATCGCGGCGCCAAAGATGATAGATGATCAGCTGGTGACGTGGATCGATAAGCAGATGGATAAACTTTTGGATAAGTTAGAACGCAAGCCGGGTTTGAACCTGTTAAAAGCAACGGAGTATTACGCGGTACCTGATAATCAAGAAGAGATCAAAAAGCTTGTTGTGGATCTTTTTGGAGTTTCAAACGCGAAAATGGAAAAGCTCCTTATGACGGCAAGTAATGTGCAGGAGCTGATAAAATTGTTGAACATGGCGATCGAAGCGGGGGCTATTGAAGAATCGGAAGCAAAACCGTTTGTCGAGATGTTGTTAAAAGGTACGAGTGTCGAATACGCGATAATGAAGCTCAAAGAAATAGTGTCGCTTCACTCGATTTCCGTTACGCCGCAAGGTATGACTATTTCCGGACCCTATTATGCCCCTGACGCCCAGAGGATGATAGATATACTAAATAACCTTGAAGACCCCATTAATCTCATGAATCTTAAAGGCAAACCTATATACGCAAAAATCGGCGATTTGATGATGTCAGTTTCAAAAATTCAAAGCGCGGATAGCGTCGCGAAAAAACGTGAGATATATACTCTTGCCAAAACTTTTTATGGCGCTGCTATGCTAATGGACAACGAGAACCCAAGCCATCATGCCCCTCTGGCGGAAATGTATGATAAGCTGGCTGATCTCGAGAAAGATAAAGATAAAAAAGACGGACACAATAAAAAGTCGATGGAACATGCCGAGAAAGCTTTGAGGTGGAAAGCGGAGACAAGGTTTCTTTGGATGTTCAGAAAGTATTGGTTCAAACCTGATTTGAGCGAGGCGGAAAGGAGCAAGACGCTTTTGATAATGGCGGCGCGGTTAAGCGAAGACGAGGGA
>JAJRVD010000076.1 GCA_024277375.1 Candidatus Omnitrophota bacterium
GAGAAGTGTGGGTTATTGGGTGTATGGGATAATTCAATATATAGATACCGTAAAGCAACCAACAGGTGCGCCGTCTTCCCCCATGGGGGAAGAGATCAAAGAACTGGAACATGAAAGTGCCCAATTATCTTGACACTACTCCTAAAAGCGTTAGGAAAAAAAATATCTATTTTTAAGGGGATGTATGTTACAATATAACTATGCGCAGTATAACGATTAGTTTTAATAACCCTGTTAAAAAAGCCTGCATTGCGTTAATCTTCTTGTTGTTGGTAAACAGTGTTTCTTTTGCCTCCGCTGGTGCACATTCGAGGGCCCTGGCAGTCCCAAATAGATTTAATCCAATATGTTCTGTCTCAAACGAAGGTGGAACCCTCACAGTAGATCTGGATGCTTCAAGAGCGGGTCTCATTAAGACCGCTCCTCAAATATTCTTCTATTATATGGTGGCAACTGTTTTAGTCGAAGGTTATTCGTCCGACGATACGGTAAATCTCATATCAGAGACTTTTGATGGTGCTGTTTTTCTTGATACGTTTGACTGGGGGCGGCTTAAGAAAAGGGAGTCTACGTTTGTTCTGCCATACGCGGATGATACCAGTGAGGTTGATTTGGTTTTTTCCCCGGAGAAACTTCCCGGGATGCTTTTTGCTGAAAGATTAATGTACGCACAAAATAAATATGTGTGGTTGGGGGAAGTCCGAAAAAAAGAAGAACATAGAAAAAGAAAAATGCCAAAATTCCCGCATATACATGAAGAGCATATACGGGTTGATAAAAATGTAAACGGGGAGAGTAAGAGATTTAGTGATATATCTGTTGAAGAGCTTACAAAACATAAAGATGCCGGCGTTGATATGCTGTGGATGCTGGGGGCCTGGGAGGAAAGTCCTTATGCGCAAGAGTTAAACGATTATTGGGGAGGCAAAGAAAAGCAAAAACGTATCGCGAGTATTTTCTCTATCCCTCGTTATGAAATAAGTGAAAAACTGGGAGGAGAAAAAGAATTTAAAGATCTGGTAGAACGCGCGGAAAAGGTAGGCATTAAAATAATGCTCGATATTGTTCCCAATCATATGGCGGCGGATACGCCATTGCTTAAAACGCACCCGGAGTTTTTTATGCAACCCGGACCAAATACCATAATGAAAAGAAAAGACAAGGCTGAAAGGAGGGTAGATAAGAACCCGGAGGATTATGACTGTCCGATCTTTCTCGACCCGGATACCGGAAAATATTTCTTCTATGGAGATGATCCATCTCGTAAGGGGACACCGGGGTATACGCCATGGACCGATACGGTCCAGTTTAATTGGACAAACCCCGGAATGCGCGAATTTATGCGCCAGCAGATATTAAAGGTCGCGAGATTAACCAAGGGTGGAGGTATCCGTTTTGATCAAACTCAGCTTACGTTCAGGGATACCATAAAAAAGAACTGGTTTCATTGGGATGTGGGCTTTGATAATAATTATACCGACAAAGATGAGTTTTGGACCAAGATGAACCGGGAATTGAAAAGACAATATCCTGAGATCGTTCTTCTCTCTGAAACGTATGAACATACCGGAAAAAGCACAGAGGATATGAAATTCGATTTTTATTATGAGAATGTTTTCCGTAAATCTCTTGTAGGAGAAGAAGGAGCTAATTTACAGACCCTGAAATACTTTTTAAAGACGATAGCCTATTCCGGTAAATTCAATTTTTTAAAGTTTCTCGAGAATCATGACATATACGAAAGGATAAAAGATAAGTTGGGGCGTGACGCGGCATTTGCCGCCGCGGTTTTGCTCTATACTCTCCCCGGCGCGTCACTAACTTATCATGGGCAGGAAAGGGGTTGGTACAAGTGGACCCCCAGCGCTAACTTTGTTGACGGTGAAAAGGAGGAAGATGATGAGGAAACGGCAGCGTTTTATAGGATAATAGGAACCATTTCTTCATCGGATGTCTTCAGGAATGGCCAATTTAAAATTCTTGGAGCGAAAGTGATGAACGATGGTTTTGTCAATTCAAAAGAAGCGGACAATGTTGTTGCTTTTGAGAGAGAAGGGTGCGGGGAGAAAGTAATAGTTGTTGTAAATTACGCGAATGACCCCGTACATGTTGTTGTCGATGTTGGAGATGGAAAGAGCTTGGAGCAATTCTTGCCGGCATATGGATGGGATATCGTAAAAGTGAAAAAGGATAAGTTTTCGCGGATTACGCTCGAAGCCGGAAAAACCTATTCGTGGAGTGACATAGAAGATAGAACTGTCGAAAATGAAACAATGAAAACATCCAAATATCCCGGAGCGCCGGATTTTGATGAAGATAAGAACTATGACCCTCTTTTTCATGTCGATCTCATGAAAAACAGTAAGCGGGTAGACGGGAACGAGAGGGTAGTGATGGAGGACACAATAGAGCGGGCACTTGAGGTAATAGCGAGATTGAAGGACAATACCCTGACCGAAGAACAAATAGAGCTCAGGCTTATTGATGTACCTTCGCTTGGTGTGCCACGGTTTAAGAACGCGACCTTACTGGAAGATCAGGATATCATGTTCGGGGATAAAAAAGATGGCAAGCTGGTATTGTACATGACGAAAAGGTTTTATGATGAATACCTGAAAAATAACCCTGTTCTTCTGGCGGACAGGATATCCCATGAATATCAGGAATTATTTGAGGGCGCCACTCACGCCGAGGCGTCACGTTCTATGTGGAAATATTTGGACGCCGAGGCGGTAATTCCAGTTTTTCTTAAGACGTGCGCTGAGGTGGCGGTTAAGGAGAATGATCTGATTGCTTTAGCGCACTTTGAAGAATTATCGAAAACATCTCACGATAATGACCTGTCGGGCTTCTTAATGAAATACCTCCGTGATATCGCGCCCGCGAAAATTTTGAAGAATATTAAGTCCGATCGATTTCACGTAATGTACAACAGATTTAAAGAAGCGATAATCGCGAAAGTTTTACGGATCAAAAAAACGCCTAAAGTGCCGGTGAGCGCTCCCGGAGATAAGCCGAAAGCCGTTATTCTATTCGCGGATGATATTGTTGAAAATTTGGGGTTTTTAGATATGAAAGAAACCTTGTCTCAGGGGTTTTTTAAGGACAACAAAATATTAAATGGTGGATCGATCATGTTATATGGTAGCTCGGAGAATTGTAAATTTCTGGAAAATATTATCCGGGATGCTAACAAAAGGATAAAAACTTTTATTCTTGGAAGGGATCCGGATCTGATCAGAGATGAGGCTGAGGAGATAAAAATAGTTTCCGGAGCGGCCAGGA
This sequence comes from Candidatus Omnitrophota bacterium, assembly GCA_024277375.1. GTDB lineage: Bacteria > Omnitrophota > Gorgyraeia > Tantalellales > Tantalellaceae > JAJRVD01. Next base: position 3,286 of record JAJRVD010000076.1, read on the forward strand.
GATATGTTCGCAAAGAAACCAGCATGGAACACGAATTTGTGGGGATAATCAAAGGCAGAACCAACGAAAGCGTCGACTTGCAGCGGGTACACAAAGAAGCTGTAGTTAATATGCCAATAGTCGTGTTTAAGGGCGAGAGCGGTATCTATTCGTTCAAGCAGGCGCTTATAGAGATATTTATACGTAAATACAAATACGCTAAGGATACCTCCAAATGGTTCTGCTCTCTTGATCCCGTGCAAAAACTTTCCAATCAAACGGCTAAAGCCTTATATCAGCGCATGTTAGAAGAACGCGTGATCGATACCAAGGCATAATCCACTCAAGGTCTCGACAATACCAGTTATCTATGCTAGAATTTACCGCTATGAAGAATTATATTAGATTTATCAAGCTTATCCTGCCGCATATAGGTACGTTCATAACGGCGATAATATGCATGGTATTCTCATCCATTTTTAGCGCTTCACCCCTGGCTTTGATAATACCCCTGGTAGACAGGATAATGACAGGTAAACATATCCTTTTGCCTGAGGGGGTTACGCCGCCGGTATTTATAGCCGACATTATCGCGAAAGTAAACGCGTTGCCGCCGGTGCAGTTGCTCAAGATCATGACGATCATGGTAGTGGTGTTTTTTCTGCTAAAGGGGATATTTGAGTTTTTGCAGAGTTACTGCATGAGTGATGTGAGCCAGAAAGTTATCCGGGATGTTAAAAACACGATATATAAGAAGCTCCAGGATCTTTCCATGGATTTTTATAGCAGTAATCCCACGGGGAAGCTCATGTCCCGTATTACCTATGACGCGGCTGTTATCCGCGATGCCATAAGTACGGGGATAGCGGATTCTTTTTATCAGCCTATTCAGATCGCGGTTTACGGGTGCGTGCTCATAAGCGTGACCGTATTTTTTAAAGTTCCTCTCGGTCTTATCGTCGTGGGTCTCGTTATTTTCCCGCTAATATTGCTTCCCGTAGTAAAGATAGGAAAGAAATTAAGAAAGATAAGCATAAGCTCTCAGGAAAAAGTGGGCGATATAAACAACATGCTTCTTGAGACCATATCCGGCATCAAAATAGTAAAATCGTTTTGTATGCAAGGCTATGAATTAAAACGGTTTAGAGATCATAACCAGGCGTTTTACAAGCTCAATATGAAATCCGTCAAACGGATGAAACTGGTAAGTCCTCTAACCGAATCTATGGGTATAGTTTGTGTCGCGGTGATACTATGGATGGCGGGTACCAGCATAGTGACGGGAGAGCTTTCCGCGGGGGTATTTACCGCGTTTTTAGCGGCGATCTTTTCTATGATGAAGCCTATAAAAAAACTCAGCAATGTGTATGGTATCAATCAGCAGGCACTTGCCGCCGCGGACAGGATATTCGATCTTTTGGATACGCCGGTTTCGATCGAAGAAAAATCGAACGCGTCTGAATTTAAGTCTTTTGCCGAGGAGATATCATTTAAAAACGTTTCGTTCAGATACGAAAAAGACCCGGTCTTGAACGATATTTCTCTTGAGATAAAAAAGGGTGAAGTTGTGGCTCTGGTGGGTCCTTCGGGCGGGGGCAAGAGCACGCTCGTAAATCTTATCCCGAGATTTTATGATCCGGCAGAGGGGATAGTGCGTATTGACGGTGCGGACATAAAAGACCTTTAGGTAAGATCTTTGAGAGAGAAAATAGGCATTGTGACCCAGGAAACATTTTTATTCAATGACACGGTAAAAGAAAATATCGTCTATGGCCATGAAAACGTTGACGAAGACCAGCTGGTAAAAGTTGCCACTGCCGCGAATGCCCATCGTTTTATAAAAGAGTTTCCAAAGGGATATGATACTGTTATCGGGGAGAGAGGGGTTAAAGTTTCCGGAGGGCAGAGGCAAAGGATCGCTATCGCGCGAGCCATATATAAAAACCCGCCTATTCTTATTTTTGATGAGGCGACCAGTCAGCTTGATACTGAGAACGAGCGCCTCGTTCAGGAAGCTATTAACAACCTGATGAAGGGTAGGACCGTTATTGTTATCGCCCACAGATTAAGTACAATCACACATGCGGACAAGATACTTGTGGTTGATAAAGGGTGTATATCCGACAGTGGCACACATAATGAGCTTTTAGGTAGAAGTTCTTTATATAAAAGACTTTACGAAATGCAATTCGCGGTTTAGGGGGACGAAGAAGCCTCCTCAACTGTCATCCTGAGCGAGGCCCGAAGGGCCGAGTCGAAGGATCTCTACAAAAAACTTGCATTTATAGCGGTTTTATATATAATAATCGTTCCGGCGGAAGAGTGCCGGATTTTTAAACTTTAAAGCGGTTAGGTCCGTTGGCGCGCAATGCGTCCGTGTAGACGTATTAATTGCGCAAAATGCCTGGCTTAAGCTGCACGAGGAGGAAGAAATGGGTATAGGTTCAAAGGTTATAAGAGAATTGTTGGAAAACGGTGTGCATTTTGGACATCAGACCAACAAATGGAACCCGAAAATGAAAAAATATATTTTCGGGGCAAAAAGCGGTATCTACATAATAGATCTTGAGAAGACAGAAAAAGCGTTGGCGGAAGCGGTGGAGTTTGTCCGGACTTTGGCGGCGGAAGGCAAGACGGTCTTGTTTGCCGGGACGAAAAAGCAGGCCAAAGGTATAGTAAAAGAAGAAGCCACGCGATGTGAGATGTTCTACATAGATGAAAGATGGTTGGGGGGATGTCTTACAAACTTTACAACCATACGTAAGAGCGTTGATAAGTTGGATCAGTTGCAGATGATGAAAGAAAGCGACGTATACGAAACTCTCGCCAAAAAAGAAAAAGCTCGCTTAGAGAGGGAAGAGAATAAGCTGTTAAGGAACCTTGGCGGAATAAGAGAGATGACAAAGCTTCCTCAGGCGCTGATCGTGGTGGACGCGGAAGCGGAAGATATCGCGGTTAAGGAAGCGCGTAAGATCGGGATACCGGTTATCGGGCTCGTTGATACCAATTGTGATCCGGATGTTATTGATTATCCTATCCCGGGTAATGACGACGCTATCAGGTCGATCAGGTATGTTCTCTCTACCTTGTCGGACGCTATTCTTGAGGGACGCACCAAAGGCGATAAAGTCACCCCGATCAAAAAGGACGAAAAGGAGACAGAAGACAGTAGTCAGAAGGCAGAAGAGGAAAAGGTGCCGGAACAAACAGAACAATCCGAACAACCGGCAAATGAAGAAAAAAGCGAAGCACCTGAAGAGAAAGCCGCGGAAGAGCCGGCAACTGAAAATGTGGTCGAAGAAGAGCTTGACGGCGACATAAAGATGGCATAAATAACGTAGGAGCGGCCTCCGGCCGCGAACTATAAAAAAAATAAATCAGGAGAAAGAAATGAGTTTATTAGACGCGGTAAAAAAACTAAGATTCAAAACATCTGCCGGTATGATGGAATGTAAAGAGGCTTTAAAAGAATCCGGTGGCGATATAGAAAAAGCCGTAGAGGTCTTAAGGAAAAAAGGTATAGCCAAAGCGGCAAAAAAATCTTCACGTATTGCCGGGCAAGGCATTATTGAAAGTTATATCCATATGGACAACCGTATAGGCGTTCTTGTCGAAATAAACTGCGAAACGGATTTCGTCGCTAAAACCAATGAGTTCAGAACGTTTACAAGAGAAATGGCGATGCAAGTCGCTGCCGCGAATCCGCTATACGTGAAGCGAGAGGAAGTGCCCGCCGAATCTGTGGCAAAAGAAAAAGAGATCTTCGCTAGTCAGATCAAAGATAAGCCAGACAATGTAGTTGAAAAGATCGTTAACGGGAAGGTAGAGAAATACTTTTCAGAAGTATGTCTTTTGGAGCAACCTTTCATAAAGGATCCTAACCAGCGCATCAAAGAGCTGCTTACTCAGTTAATAGCTCAATTGGGCGAAAATATTGTCGTTAAAAGATTTGTAAGGTTTGAAGTCGGCGAAGAAGAATAGATCGTCGTTCGAATAACGTAGGAGCTGCCTCCGGCCGCGAACAAAATGGCAAAAAAACAGAAAAAGAAAAAACGGGTTGTATTGAAAATAAGCGGTGAAGCGCTTATGGGTAAACTCGGTTACGGCATTGATCCGGATGTCACATTTTCTATTGCCGAACAAATTAAAAAAGTCCGTAAGAGCGGAGTTGAAATAGCGGTAGTTATCGGCGCTGGAAACATATTCCGCGGGCTTTCGGCAGCTTCAGAAGGGATGGATCGTTCTACCGCTGATTATATGGGTATGTTGGCGACGATGCTTAACGGCCTGGCTCTTCAGGACGCGCTTGAAAAAAAAGGTGTAGATACAAGAGTTTTGACAGCCATAGAAATAAGGGAACTTGCTGAATTATATATCAGACGACGAGCTGTAAGACATCTTGAAAAAAACCGCGTTGTAATCTTTGTCGGAGGAACGGGGAACCCGTATTTTACGACCGATACGGCGGCAGCATTGAGAGCGATCGAGATCGGCGCGGATATGATCCTGAAAGCGACTAAAGTCGACGGGGTTTATACCAGGGATCCGGTGAAATATAAGAACGCTAAAAAATACGACAGGTTAGATTACATAGACGTTTTAAAGAAAAGACTGAAAGTAATGGACGCGACAGCGGTCAGTCTTTGTATGGATAACGAACTTCCTGTAGTTGTATTCAATATAAAGAAACAAGGTAATATAGAACGCGCGATTAAAGGTCAAAAGATCGGGACGACAATCAACTAAGAGGAGAATATTATGATCCAGACAGAAGTTGATAGGGTGATAAAAGAGGCCGAATCGAAAATGAAAGCTGCCATTGAATCTATTCAAAATCAGTATTCAACGATAAGAACGGGCAGAGCTCATCCAAGTCTTGTTGATGGAATTAAAGTGGACTATTACGGAACAAAAACGCCGCTTAAACAGCTGGCAAATATAAATGTTCCCGAACCGCGTCTGATAGTTATACAGCCATGGGATAAAAGTTCCATGGAACCTATAGAAAAAGCGATATACGCCTCTGATGTAGGGATCACTCCTACAAATGATGGTAAGGTCATAAGGCTTTCCATGCCACAGCTAACGCATGAGCGGCGGGAAGAGTTAGCCAAGGTGCTCCATCGGATAGCCGAGGAAGGAAAGGTATCGATCCGGAATTCCAGACATGATGCCAATGAAGAATCGGCTAAATTGGAAAAGGGCAACCAGATGACAGAAGACGATAAGTTTCTTACTAAAGATAGGATACAGAAACTTACTGATGGATATATTAAGAAAGTAGAAGAGCTTTTAGCTGAAAAAGAAAAAGCCATAATGGAATAACGGGCCGCTAGCTCATCAGGTAGAGCACCGCCCTTTTAAGGCGGTTGTGCTTGGTTCGAGACCAAGGCGGCTCACCACTTATAAAAGCCTCGTAGCAGTAAAATGTTACGAGGCTTTTTGTTTCTGCACATATCGCGCATGCCCCCACGCTCTAAAGACTTACGCGACTATCGCGCCCACCCGTCATTGCGAGGAGGCCCGAAGGGCCGACGCGGCAATCCCAAAACGAAACTCGCCTATCTCTTTATCTCTAAAAGGCCCTTTAGTTAACACTTCCCAGTTAATGCCTAGTTTGGCAAGATTAGCGAATTATTGCGCAATGCTAAGCATGATCGGTTAGCGATTATCGGGGCATTAACTAGGATTAAATGGATATGGGGATGGATGTATCTCTAGTTTATCTCACTTTATCTCTGATATTGTGCAGGAAGCAATATCAAAACTTAAACTTATGCTGCGGGTTTTCTTTTTCAATAATATATCTAATTGCCTGTATGAATGTTTCGGCGGATTTTAAAGCGTTATCAACTTCTGTTTCAGATATAGAAATACTAACCTCATAAATAAAGAGGTTTCTCTTTCTTCGCATTTTATCGAAGTGTTGTGTGAGTGTTTTAAACTTAGCACCAAGAATATTAGCGGCAAAATCTACAACTGTTTTGTGTTGATAACCATTGTTTGGTCTGAATCCCTTGACTAGCATAAGGGCTCTTCCGGCATGCAGCATAGAAGTGTACGCGACGGTAAAAGCAGTTCCTTCATCTATTGATATGTTGGCTTGGGCTATTGTAATTTCTTTATAAGCTCTTGCTACGAGATTTTCAATGCCTTTGAAATTAACCCTTTGGTCTTTTATGAGCCCTTCACTTTTGTACTTTTTAATGAAATCATTAAATGCCATTTTCATCTCCTATTAAAAAAATCTTTCTATTCTCAATAAGGTCTTCAATAAACGAGTCGTTGTCGTTTATCTTCCGGTTGAAATCTTTTCTTGAATATATACTATAATTTATTTCACGATGAAGCGTTTCTTCGAGTTTGTTTATTCCTGGAAGAAGGGAGTCTTCATCAACGCTACCAATAATGAATAAGTCAACATCACTAGTAACAATTGCTTCGCTTTTAGCGTAGGAGCCATAAATGAATGCAAGCTCAATGCCTACAAGGGAAGAAAGAAACCCCGCCAAGGCCCCCTGTATGCCCACAGTTTTAAAAACTATGGCCTTCAGTTCGGTAAATAGGGGATAATCCTTATTTAGAGAATAGTAACAGAGATTAGCTTTTTTTGATAGTTTAAAGATCCCGGATTTCTCTAGAGCTATGAGTTCTTTGCGTATTATTGAAACAGGGGTAGAAAGAATACGCTCTAATTCACGAAGATAATAGTCCTTATCCGGATTAGTGAAGTAAAGGCGGAATAATGCCAACCGAGCTTTAGATTTAAACATATTTGTAATATCCATAATCTGTAACCTTTTTATATTACAAGTGTAACCTATTAAGGATACAAAGTCAAGCTCAATAGAAGGTGCACGTTGTTAGTTCGAGGCTGTAGTGGTAGCATGTTAAAGAAAATAGAACATATCTCGGTTTTGGCACAAATAAGGCTAAGTGATTATGTGAAGGGAACTTATAGTAGTCGCAGAGTGACCAAATAGAAGAGATAGAAGTTTATCCTATAGGTTCGAGTCCAAGGCGTCTCACCACTTATAAAAGCCTCGTAGCAGTAAAATGTTACGAGGCTTTTTACTTCTACACATATCGCACATACCCCCACGTCCTAAAGACTTACGCCACTATCCTACACTCTCGTCATTGCGAGGAGGCCCGAAGGGCCGACGCGGCAATCCCAAAACGAAACTAGCCTATCTCTTTATCTCTAAAAACGCCAATATTTAACGTCTGCCATTTAATGCGACCATCCCGGCCTCCCGGGAAAAGACATAGGATATACTCTCACAACTATGCGTGAATAGCGGGGCATTAAATGGAATCGGCGCTATAATGAAAGGGATCTATCTCACTTTATCTCTGATTGTCTGGTTTTTATTTTTGTAATATGGTAAGCTGAAGTATATTAAATAGGAAGAACTTTCCATTATGATGGCAAAGAAAAAAGAACTTAAATTTGATGAGATAGGGTATTGGTCCGAGTTGAAACTTGAGATTATAGAGGCCTATGCAAAGGAATATTCTAAGATAATATCAAAACAAAGTTCTCTCCGCCATGTATATATAGATGCTTTTGCCGGAGCTGGTGTGCATAAGTCGAAAACCAGTGGCGAGTTAATACCGGGAAGCCCCATGAAGGCCCTAACAGTGGACCCCCCTTTTGAAGAATATTATCTTATTGATCTTAACGCAGACAAGGTTGACCATCTTAGAAAATTAACTGAAGATAAAACCAATGTTCATATTTCTACTGGTGATTGTAATTCTGTATTATTGAAAGATGTTTTTCCAAATGTTTGCTATAAGGATTATAAAAGGGGTTTATGTCTTCTGGACCCGTATGGACTACACTTGGACTGGAAGGTGATAGAAACAGCAGGAAAGATGGAAAGCCTTGAAATATTTTTAAATTTTCCGATTGCAGATATGAATAGAAACGTGTTCTGGCATAATCCCGAAGGTGTTAGAGATTCTGATGTTGACAGGATGAATGCTTTTTGGGGAGATGAATCCTGGAGGAGCATTGCCTACACTACTGAAAAAGATCTCTTCGGGCATATGACTAAAGAGCCGAATCAAGTGATCGCGGAAAGTTTCAAAAAAAGACTTAAAGACGTGGCAGGGTTTAAATATGTATCACCTCCATTGCCCATGAGGAATTCGAATAATGCTATAATATACTATCTATTTTTTGCTTCACAGCGACCAGTCGCCAAAAAAATTGTTGATCATATTTTTGATAAATACAGCAAGAAAGGGATTAAATAATGGCATCTTCATCGACGATAGAATGGACAGGGTCAACCTGGAATCCAGTGACAGGATGTACAAAGATAAGCTCCGGATGCAAGAATTGTTACGCGGAGAGGATGGCAAAGCGACTACAAGCTATGGGCCAACAGAATTATGTTAATGGATTTCAGCTTGCTATGCATCCGCATGTAGTTGAATTGCCATTAAGATGGAAAAAACCCCAGACGATCTTTGTTAATTCGATGAGCGATCTTTTCCATAAAGAAGTATCAACAGACTTTATTTTGAGAATTTTTGATGTAATGCTAAAAACCCCGTGGCATAAATATCAGGTTTTAACCAAAAGATCTAAACGATTGAAGGGGCTGAATTCTAAAATTCAATGGGCTCCCAATATTTGGATGGGTGTTACTGTTGAGTCTGAAGATGTTGTCGAAAGAATAGACGATTTGAGTGAAACCGATGCGCACGTTAAGTTCCTTTCTTGTGAACCTTTGTTGAGTCCACTAAACAACTTAAAGCTACAGGACATTAACTGGGTTATTGTCGGAGGAGAATCGGGTCCAAGATCAAGGCCTATTCAGGAAGAATGGGCGATTGGGATACGCGAGCAATGCGTTGAGGCGGCAGTGCCATTCTTTTTCAAACAGTGGGGCGGGTTCAACAAGAAAAAGAAGGGGCGCTTGCTTCAAGGTAAAATTTGGGATGAAATGCCACAAGTATTTAATGAAGTAATGGTGTGATTCCACATCTCCATCTGTTTCTCCCAATCAGCCTCATTGGCAATATTGCAAACCGCGGTTATGGTTATGGGAGCAATCTTCTTATTATAGGACAAGAGTATCTCTTCTTTTATAGTTGTGGCAAGAAGCGTTAGTTTGCATATCTGACTTAACCGGGCAGGGGAATAACCAAGCCACTTAGCGATATCACGCATAGACCTTTGTGGAGTATCTGTCAGTACTTGTTTTACCTGTTCAGCCAGAACCAAATACTGCCTAATAACCGGCTCCTTCTTAATATGCTTACTAATCGCCGCATTAGATCTTTTCCGCAGTTGTTTTATTACGATTTTAAATTCAGATCTCATCTTTGCCTCCAATCAATTCTTCGTATAATGCTTCAATCCCTTTTTCATTAACCGTCATCCCAAGCGATCCGGTCTCGCCGTTATAATCGATCTCATTAAATAGGTGTTTCAACATTCGGTGCTTCTCATCCGCAGTTGAGGCCTCCCAGATTTCACGAACCTTTTCTATAACGCTCCTATATCTTTCGGCGAGTAATGAATTCTTGATCTCTACTTTAGGTAGAAGCTGATAAACCGTATCCTCCATCTCTTGCGCGTTAACACTCCTGGTAGGGCAGACGGCATAACCCTTTTTCTGGGCATTCACGCACACGTAGTACCTGTACTTCTTCACCTTATTTTTAACCGAATAAGAATGAAACATTGGCGAGTTACACGCTTTACATCTGATAAGTTGTGAAAGAAGCCCAGCACACTCAGCGTTTTTCCGGATCTTTCGATTTACCCGATTATATGCAATGCGGTCTTGAACTTTATCGAATAGTTCTATAGGTATAATCGCTTCATGCTCCGCTTCATACATCTTCTTTTCATAAAACACCCGGCCCGTATATATAGGGTTATTAAGGATAAGTTGAATATTATTTTTAACAAATGACCTGCCGCCTGTAATCCTGCCGGACTTAGCCACATAGTTCTTAGTAGTAAATCCTTCCTCATTAAGAACGCTCATTGTTCTAAGCATAGAATTCTCTTTGAGATAGATATCAAATATCTTTTTCACAAGTTTAGATTCCTGTTCGTTAATAACGATCCTCCGATTATCTCGATCAAGATCATATCCGAGTAGAGGCTGACCGCCGACCCACTTACCTTTCTTCCGAGCAGCACCCATCTTATCCTTAGTTCTTTCCGAGATCATTTCCCTCTCGAACTGCGCGAAAGAGAGTAGGATATTGAGGGTAAGTCGCCCCATGGATGATTGCGTGTTAAAATGTTGTGTCACCGATACGAATGTAACATTATTTTGATCAAAGAACTCCAGGAGCTTTGTGAAGTCCAGAAGGGACCTGGATAACCTATCTACCTTATATACAACAACGCAGTTGATCCTACCTTCCCGGATATCATCCATTAACCGCTTAAGCGCTGGTCGCTCGGTGTTAGCTCCGGTAAAGCCACCGTCATTATATTTGTTCCGCAAAATAGTCCACCCTGTAGACTTCTGACTCTTAATATAATCTTCCGCTGACTCCCTCTGAGCATCCAGGGTAGTAAAATCCTTCTCAAGCCCTTCATTTGTAGATTTTCTCGTATAGATCGCGCAATAAAGCTTTTTATCCATCACAACCTCCAGTTTATAATCCAAAAAACAAATACCCATTCCAATGTTGTCCCGTTATGGATCCGGCGATGGAGCTCAAGGATCGGTAAACCGTCCCATCATACTCAAACCCCTTATCCAGCACCTTAACGTTAATAACAGTACCCTTATATACCTTAGATATGACCGTTCCGGGGATAGGTAGTCGTCTATCCCGGATCCGGCCCTTTGATGCCTGATCAGCCCCATTTTGCCGTAAAGCCTTATTGTTAATGGGGTCATAGGCCGTAATGAACTCATTCAGCCTATCTTTAGCCGCGTCAGATAAGCCCCCGTGGGCCTGTTCCTGAGCCTCGAATGCTGTTTTTCTTTCATCCACCATCTCGATCTCCTTTGTTTTAAATAACTTATCTCTTCTGTCAGTACACATATAGCCATAGGTGGGGCGGTATAGCAAGTTATATCTGAGATAAATCTAACAAAGCGACATTTTGTTGACGTGATTAGGGCGGGGCGGTATAATAGTGAGGTCACTTCAAAGGAGTGGGGAGAGGGGATATCGTCAGAGGGTTAAATAGGGACATGCCCTGGGGTTAATTTTGATCAAAAAAATATTAAATATTTCGTAAGGGGTTAAAAATATTAAATGAAACGTTGGTATTATTCTGATTCAATTGATGTATTCTTGAGGAGTTCTTCTGAAGAAATCCTTGGGAAGTTGACTATGAATAGTGATTTTTCTGTCGAACAATCTCAGCGTAGAGCTTGGTTAGAGGAAATTGATATACTTCGAAATGTTCTCCAATCCTATGGTGGATCCGTTTATCTGGAATATTCAATACCGCGTATGGGTAAGCGTATCGATGCAGTAATTATAGTAGGATCAGTAATTTTTGTTGTTGAGTTTAAAGTGGGTTCACAAGAATTTGAGTCATATGCGATAGATCAGGTTATGGATTATGCTCTGGATTTGAAAAACTTCCATGAACCTAGTCACGACTGTTATATTACACCGATATTAGTAGCAACAGCAGCAGGGAATTCAGTTTTTAACGTTAACACTACACCACAAAATGACAAATTATTATTCCCTATTAAGGTTAATGATGATTCGCTAGATGAAGCGATAAAAAATGTATTGAATTTTTGTGAAGGGAATGATGTCGATTCAGAGTCATGGGGTAAGGGGCGTTATTGTCCGACTCCAACAATTATCGAAGCTGCGATGGCACTTTACAACGGCCATTCCGTAGAAGATATTTCAAGAAGTGACGCGAGTGCTATTAACCTAAGTGAAACTTCACAATCAATAGCTGATATTATCAGTCTGTCTAAAGAACGATCGGAGAAATCCATTTGCTTTGTTACGGGTGTTCCGGGATCTGGGAAAACTTTAGTAGGGCTCAATGTCGCTACTACGCATATTGATAAAGATAGTGATCTTTATAGTGTCTTTCTTTCCGGTAATGGCCCACTAGTTATGGTATTACGTGAAGCTTTGACCAGGGATAAAGTCGCAAGAGCTAAAGAGAAGGGAAAGAAGATAAAAAAAGGTGAAGCGATGAGTGAAGTGAAGATGTTTATACAGAATGTGCATCACTTCAGGGATGATTGCCTCGTAGATATTGAAGAAGCGCCGATTGAACATGTTGCGTTATTTGATGAGGCTCAAAGAGCGTGGGATTTAAAACAGACCTCAAATTTTATGAGCAGAAAGAAAAACACGAAAGACTTTAACCAATCAGAGCCGGAGTTCTTGATTTCATGTTTAGATCGTCATCAGGATTGGGCGGTAATAGTATGTCTTGTGGGCGGGGGACAGGAAATCAATACTGGAGAGGCAGGTATTAGTGAGTGGGTCGAGTCATTGCAGCGCACTTACAAAAACTGGAATATTTATATATCGTCGAGATTGACTGAGAGTGAATATGGTGCGGGCAGTGTGCTGAAGAAGCTTGAAGCTCGCAAAAATGTAACTTACAAAGAAAATTTACATCTTTCAGTATCATTGAGGTCTTTCCGGGCTGAAAATGTATCTCTTTTAGTTAAGCAATTATTGGATATCGAAGAATCAGCGGCGAGAGATTCTATAGCGAAATTAAAAGAAAAATATCCTATAGTAATTACCCGGGATGTCAATAAAGCTAAGCAATGGTTAAAGAGTCAAGCGAGAGGTACGGAACGTTATGGGCTGGTTGTTTCGTCACAAGCTGAAAGATTGAAACCATACGCGATTGATGTAAAATCCCCGATTAATCCTGTGCACTGGTTTTTAGATGATAAAACAGATGTTAGATCATCGTATTATCTTGAAGATGTAGGTACAGAATTTCATGTGCAGGGATTAGAGCTCGACTGGGTTTGCGTAATGTGGGATGCGGATTTCAGGTATTCCAGTGAAGGGTGGAAGAACTGGTCATTTCGAGGAAACAAGTGGATGCATATTAAAAAAGTGGAGCGTAAAAATTATCAAAAAAATGCTTATAGGGTTCTTTTAACCCGCGCACGGCAGGGTATGGTTATTGTGGTGCCTGAGGGAGACTTGGAAGATCCCACACGGGATCCGAAATTTTATAACTCTACGTATAAATATCTGGAAGGGATAGGTTTTGAAGTAATATGATAACGATTGATGCCTGACTTCTTGTCCTTGTAAAAATGGAGGGAAAAATGGGAAAAATAACAATGAATAAAACAAGAGAAATTATTGAAGATTTTGAAAAAGCTATAAATGAAAAAAAAGAAACTGGTGCTAGACCATCAAAAACAGTTATTGAATTTAGAAATGACAGAAAAGTGGGAAAAGAAAGACTTATTTATTTAGTGCCAATTAATTTGCTTAGATACAGTAAGGAAAATGGACGTATTGCATCTGATGTACTGAATTATGAAAAATTTGAAAGATGTTTAGATGAAACAACAAATGAAGGTCAAGGGATATTACACGATTTTTTAGCATCAAAAGATAAAGAAAAGACGGATGAATTGAAAAAATCAATTAAACATGACGGACAAAGAGACCCTGCTATTATTACTTGTGATGGTTTTTTAGTGAATGGAAATAGGCGAAAAATGGTATTACAAGACTTAAATGATAGAAATTGTTCAACTATGAAAGTTGTTATTCTGCCTGGAAAGGGAGATGAAGGAGGTCCACCAACATTGTTAGAAATTGAACAGATAGAAAACAGATGTCAGCTTCAAAGTGATGCTAAGGCGGAGTATTCCTCATTTGATAGGGCTTTGTCAATGCGCAGAAAGATAGAATATGGAATGTCTTTAGAGGAACAGCTAAGAGATGACCCTATATATGCTGGATTGAATGGAAAAGATTTTAATAAAGCTGTAAAAAGAATGAAGGAACAATATTTAAAGCCACTAGAGCGGTCAAGCCCCTATATTTTTGGACTCAAAAACGCTTGCTAAATGAGAGTCTCTCGTTGCTTTGAATTCCGGGATCGTGGACCATCCCAATCCCTGGTGAATTCGTTTTGTCAAGTACCACTGCTTATATTCAAGCCATCC
>JAJRVD010000077.1 GCA_024277375.1 Candidatus Omnitrophota bacterium
ACAAAATGTCTGATTATCAAAAATTATGGATAAAAAAGATCTTTCGACTCGTTCGCCTTCCTGCCTTCGGCAGGCGGCTCACTCGCTCAAGATGACAGGGGAGAAGGAACGTATTCGCTTCGGAGAACTGAACTATTACAAAATAAAACATAGGGTTTTGTACCCTATTTTTTTATCAATTTGTTGACAAGTATTAATACTTGTTGTATACTTGTTACAGGTTTGTTGTATGATTCAAATGAAGGATGGAATGAAAAGAAAACACACGTTTAAATTTTCCGCTACAGTCTCCGACAGAGGTCAGATCTTTATCCCCAAAGCCTTACAGAATTACTTTCAGATAGGGAGTAGGGATAAAGTGTCTTTTGTCGTTGAAAATGACGGGAAAGTTGTCTTTAATAAAAAAGAGAAGACTAAATGAAACCACAGAGAGCACAAAGGAATGTGATGCTCTACAGGATAGAGGACCTTTGTGATCTCCGGATATATTTTAGGGGTTCGATCCCCGCTTTCGCGGGGACAAGCTTATCGAACCCGATATAAAGGGCTTGATGAATCAAGTCCCTATATTATGAGACGGTCTGATAAAAAAATAGCGTTTCGCATGAGTCTGTTCAAACAAATAAAGGAGGTTGGCAATGGCTGGAAAATTACATTCTCATAAGGTGTCGATCAACGACAGAAAAAGGATGAACAAAAGAACCAGTGACATGCGTAAGAATGGTTCCGCAAAGGGTGATATTCAGCAGATATTCAGCAAATATTACAAGGATCAGGTAAGAGCGCTTTACCGCGCGGTTAGTGAAGATAAGTAAGGTCGGTCCCTAAATTCCGCATTAATGCCTTAGAAACCCATATTTTTATAGTGGGCATACATACGAGTCTGCCCCTATACGTTATTTCTTGACAAAACTATCCAGATATGTTAATTTACGACTCTTATGTACTAATGTACCAAAAGGTCTACAGCCTGATAAGGCGGTGGATAGGGATATGTTTAAGTTCGCGGCCAGAGGCCGCTCATACGGTAAGGGTGAAGAATATGATCAAGACGAAGATGAAAAAAAGGGAAGAAGCGGAGCACAAGTGGTATCTGGTCGATGTAGAGGATAAAATCCTTGGCAGGGCATGTACTAAAATAGCAACGCTCCTCATGGGAAAGGACCGGCCTGATTTTACTCCGCATGTTGATGGTGGTGCCGGTGTTGTTGTGCTGAATTGTGAGAAGGTCAGGGTTACAGGGAAGAAAGCCTCCCAGAAGGTGTATAAGAGGTTTTCAGGGTATCCGAGTGGTCAGAAAGAAACTGTTTACGAAAAGATGATGGAAAAGGATCCGACGTATATAATACGTCACGCCGTTAAGGGGATGCTCCCTAAAAACAAGCTGGGTGCGCTTATGTTGAAGAGGCTAAAAGTGTATGTAGGCAGAGAGCATTCGCATACGGCGCAGAAACCACAAGAAATAAAACTTTAAGCAAAGAGGTATTCATAATGGCAGAACTAGTAGAATATACCGCGGTTGGCAGACGTAAGGAATCGATAGCGCGAGTGAGGCTACGTGTTGGCAATGGCAAAATAAAGATCAATAAGAGAACATTTGATGACTATTTTCCGAGAGAAACACACAGGATCATAGCATCGAAGCCGCTTGAAATTGTCGGGCTTACTGATAAGTTCAATGTTTTGGTTACAATGACAGGTGGAGGAGTAAGCGGGCAGGCCGGTGCTTTGAGACATGGGATAGCAAGAGCCCTTGTTAAGAGCGATGAGGGCTTAAGAATCGCGTTGAAAAAGGCAGGTTTCCTTACTCGCGACCCTAGAGCCAAAGAACGTAAGAAGTACGGCCAGAAGCGCGCACGGAAAAACTTCCAGTTCTCTAAACGTTAAGCAGGTAGGGGCACGGCGCACCGTGACCCTACTAAAATTTTGCAGGGAAGCAGGCCACGCGGAGCGTGGCCTGCTTTTTCTATTTACAGTTGACATGGTAATTTATTTGTCTTATACTTGATTTTCCGCTTATCTTCGCGGGGGGGGGTATTATACATACCCATAGACATATAGAGCCTTACCATGATCAATAAGAGGAGTTGTGATGACTAAAGTAGGAGTCATAGGGGTAACAGGATACACCGGACAGGAGCTTGTGGGTGTTCTTTCTAATAACCCTTTAGTGGAGCTCAGTTGCATAACATCACGGACTGAAGCAGGGAAGAAGTTCTCGGAACTTTATCCTAAGTTTGGCAAGAAAGTGCCGCTTGTATGTGAGAATATGGACATAAAAGCGATATCGGATAAATGTGATATTGTATTCTTGAGTTTGCCGCATACGGTTTCTATGGATATTGTTCCGCAATTTCTTGAAAATGGGAAGAAAGTGATTGATCTAAGCGCCGATTACAGGTTACCGGCGGATGTTTATGAGAAATGGTACGACAAAAGTCACACGGACGCCGGAAACATAGGAAAAGCTGTATATGGTCTTCCTGAATTGAATCGGGATAAAATTAGAGAGGCGGATCTTATAGCGAATCCGGGTTGTTATCCCACCAGCGTAATATTGGGGCTTTTGCCTGTCGGCAAGATCGTCGCGGGCGCTGGTGTTTCTGTTATTGTGGACGCTAAAAGCGGTATTACAGGTGCGGGCAGGAAAGCGGCTATTCCTTTTTCTTTCGGGGAAGTAGATGAAAACTTTAAATCTTACAAGGCGAATGAGCATCAGCATATCCCGGAGATGGAAAGTATGCTTTCAACAGCAGTCTCTGGCGATATAAAGGTGCATTTTACCCCGCACTTATTGCCGGTTAAAAGGGGTATTTTTTCGACCATTTATGTGCAGGGTAATGACTTGCCTCAAAAAGGCGAAATACGTAGTGTGTATGAGAAATTTTATAAGGATGAACCTTTCGTAAGGGTGAGGGCTTTGGGCGACATGCCTGAGCTCGGGGATGTTGTTGGTACGAATTTCTGTGATATAGGGATCAAATCAGCACGGGGGATATTGATAATTGTTTCCGTGATAGATAATCTCTTAAAAGGCGCGGGAGGGCAGGCTGTACAGAATATGAACATTATGCTCGGGCTTGATGAGCGGGCAGGGTTATAAACGCAAACGGATCGGGGACAGTCCACGCGCTCGCGTTGCTCGCTTGGCAGGCTGTGTCATAATGTAGGGGCTTGATTCATCAAGCCCGTTATATCGGGTTCGATGAATCGAACCCCTACAATATATCGTATGCGGCCATCCGCAAAACGGATTGCGACACAGCCTGTGGGACAGTCCCCTAGCGCAACAAACGCAGAGAACACGAATTATGAAAAAACAGATACTACCTAAAGGGTTTTTAGCCGCGGGGATACATTGCGGTATGAAAAAAAAGAGGAAAGATCTTGCGCTTCTTTATTCGGAAGAGGAGTGTAAGGTCGCGGCACTTTTTACGAAAAATATTGTAAAGGCGGCGCCGCTCATTTTGGCCAGTAAGCAGCTTAAAAAGAATAAGGGCAGGATAAGGGCTGTCGTGATAAATAGCGGTAACGCTAATTGTATGACGGGTAAGCAAGGACTCAAAGACGCGAATGAAACTTCCGAACTTACGGCTAAGGCACTGGGTGTAGCGAAAGATTCAGTTCTGGTTTCCTCGACCGGTGTGATAGGAAAGCTTATGTGTATGGCGCCTCTAACGGCGGGGATAAAAAAAATAGTCCTCGAACTGTCAAAGAACGGGCTAACTGATGCCGCCGAGGGGATATCTACTACCGACGCGTTTCAGAAGGTTTCCGCGCGGTCATTTAAGATCAAGGGCCGCAAAGTGACAATAAGTAGTATAGCGAAAGGCGCCGGCATGATAGACCCCAGCATGGCTACAATGCTTTGTTATGTCATGACGGACGCTAACATTTCGAAAGCGGCTCTTTCAAAGGCTGTTAATGAAACGACGGAGATATCTTTTAATTCGATAACTGTTGACGGTGATATGAGCACGAACGATACGATAATGCTTTTGGCTAACGGAAAAGCGGGTAATGCTCTTATCCAGGACAAAGGACAGGATTTTAAGATCTTCATGGAAAACCTTAACGCGATCACGAAAGATCTGGCTCAGATGATAGTGCGTGACGGTGAAGGGTCTAGCAAGATCATAGAAGTCAGGGTAAAAGGATCCGCTAAGAAAACGGATGCCAAGAAAGTAGCGCAGGCGATCGCTAAATCACTTTTGGTGAAATGCGCTGTTTTGGGCGGAGATCCTAATTGGGGACGTATTGCTTCCTCAGCGGGATCAAGTGGTGTGAATTTTGACACGGATAAGATGGAAATAAAACTTGATGGAGTCGTGTTCTTCGTCAACGGAAAAGATGTAGTGAACAGCCCTAAGAGGATAGAAAAAGTTTTTAAGGGTAAAGAAGCGCGGATCGAGGTTGATCTGCGTCAGGGGCGGCATGAGGCGACATTTTATTCATGTGATATTTCGAAGAAGTATATTATGTTGAACGCGCGTTATACGACCTAGGGTGGAATTATGCAAGAAGCGATCAAAAAAAGTGAAGTTCTGATAGAGGCGTTGCCCTACATTAAGAAGTTCTTTAACAAAGTAGTTGTTATTAAATTTGGCGGCAGTTCTCTACATGACGAAACTTCTCGTAAGATGGTCCTGCAGGACATAGTTTTTATGCGTTATGCCGGAATGAAGCCGATACTGGTGCATGGCGGAGGGCCTAATATCAATGAGAGGCTCAAAGAATCGAATATAGAAACGAAATTCGTGGATGGTCTCAGGGTTACATGTGAAAAATCCATGGGGGTAGTGGATTCGGTGCTTATGGAAGTGAATAAATCTCTGGTGGATGAAATAAATTCGTTCGGGGGAGAAGCTTTCGGTCTCAGCGGGAAAGAGAACAATATGATGCAGGCTGTTAAAAAAGACGGTCCGGACCTGGGTTTTGTGGGAAGTGTGGAAGCTGTTGACACTACGATATTGAACAGGCTTACTGATACGAACATTGTTCCAGTTATCTGTCCCGTAGGCAAAGGAAAAGGGAATGAGCTTTACAATATTAATGCCGATGAAGCGGCGTCGAATATCGCGATAGCGCTTGATGCCGAGAAATTTGTTGTGCTTACGAACGTAAGTGGTATTTTGAAAGAAAAAGATGATCCGGAGTCTTTGTTTCATTCTATGACACTCGAGGCCGCAAATCATCTCATTGAGACAGGAGTTATAGAAGGCGGTATGGTCCCGAAAATCAACGCGTGTCTTCACGCGTTAAGGGGGAAGGTCAGGAAGTCTCACATTGTTAACGCGAATCTTCCGCATGCGCTTCTCCTTGAAATATTCACGGATAAGGGAATTGGAACGGAGATAGTTAATGGATAACATAAAAAACTTGTACGAAAAATATATATTGCCTACATATACACGACAGGATCTGTGTCTGGTGAAAGGTGAAGGTGTGCGGGTAGAAGATGTTAACGGAAAGAAATATCTGGATTTTTTCCCAGGGTGGGCGGTTAGCGGTACGGGTCATCGTCATCCTATGGTAGTAAACAGGATCGACGATCAGTTGAAAAAAATATTACACGTGTCGAATAACTTTTACAACGAGGTTCAGCCGCGCCTCGCGAAAAAGATCATAGATCATTCTTTCCCCGGAAAGGTGTTTTTCTCAAATAGCGGCGCTGAAGCTAACGAAGGAGCGATAAAACTCGCGCGTAAGTATGGGAATCCTGACAGGTATGAGATAATAACCATGGAGAAGTCTTTCCACGGTCGTACTCTCGCCACTCTTACGGCTACAGGCCAGGATAAGGTGAAAAATGGTTTCTCTCCTTTACCCGAGGGGTTTAAACATGTTCCTTTTAACGATATTGAGGCGTTCCAAGCTACCATTACGGATAAAACGGTGGCTGTTATGTTAGAACCAATACAGGGAGAAGGCGGGATCAATGTGGCCTCTAAAGAATACATGCGGGCGCTGGAGGGTATCTGCAAGGAAAAAGATATCCTCCTTATTCTTGACGAGGTGCAGACGTGTATGGGCAGGACCGGCGTGATGTTCGCGTATAAACATTTTGGAGTAGAACCTGACGCGATTACTTTGGCGAAGTCTTTAGGCGGGGGAATGCCTATCGGCGCGTTAGTTGTTAGCGATAAACACCTAGATGTTCTGACGGCCGGAACACACGCTTCAACTTTTGGTGGAAGCCCCATAGTTTGCGCGGCGGCTTTAGGGGTATTTGAAGCGATAGAAAAAGAATATCTGTTAGAAAACGCTGTTAAAATGGGCGAGTATATTTGTGAAAAGCTCGAGAGTATGTCGAATAAATATCCTGTTATCGGAAAGATCAAGGGCAAAGGGCTCATGATAGGCGTAGAGATGAATATCGAAGACGCCTCGAACGTAGCGGAAGAATGCATGAAAGAAGGGCTCTTAATAAACTGTACGCAGAAAAACATACTCAGGATCATGCCTCCGATAATAATCACGAAAGAGGATGTAGACGAGGCTTGTGTGAAGCTCGCAAAAGTTTTGGAGAAGATATGAAGAAAAAAGATCTGATATCGCTGGAGAATATGAGTTCTAAGGAAATATTCGATATATTGAAGCTCGCTAAAAAATTAAAGAGAGAGCCCTTGTCTAAAAAACATGTCCTAAAAGATAAGACGCTCGCGCTTTTGTTTCAGAAACCGTCTAACAGGACGCGAATATCATTTGAAGTTGCCGCGGTGCATTTGGGCGGATATGTGCTGTATCTAAGCCCCAGGGAGATCGATATGGGCTCGCGGGAAACACCTAAGGATGTTGCCTGTGTCGTTTCAAGGTATGTCGATGGTATTGTTGCCCGGGTGTTTTCGCATCAGGATGTTGTGGAGCTAGCGCGATATTCGGATGTTCCGGTGATAAACGGTCTATCGGATCTTGCGCATCCTTGTCAGGCACTAAGTGATGTTTTTACGATCTCTGAAAATGTAAAGAAACTTAAGAAAACCAGGATCGCGTATATCGGTGACGGGAACAACGTGTTGAATTCGCTTCTTATGGCATGCGCTAAGACGGGGATAAGCATGAATGTAGGTACGCCTGAAGGATACCAGCCTCTGGGACATATCTATTCCGAGGCAAGTGAAATAGCGAGATCCAACGGTGCTGTTTTTGAACTTTTTACGGATCCGCTGAAAGCCGTCTCCGGTTGTGACTTTGTTTATACCGATGTATGGACCAGTATGGGGCAGGAAAATGAAAAAGAAAAACGCCTGGAAGATTTCAAAGGGTTCCAGATAAATGAAACGCTTATGAAAGTGGCAAAAAAAGACGCGCTCATAATGCATTGTTTGCCGGCGCATCGAGGGGAAGAAGTATCGGACATAATTGACGGTAAAAATTCTATCATCTATGACCAGGCGGAAAATCGTATGCATGTGCAGAAGGCGATCTTGCTCAGGCTGATGGGGAAATAAAAATAAGGGGACGATCATGGCAAAGAAAAAAGTTGTGCTGGCGTATTCGGGGGGGCTTGACACCTCCGTCATTATAAAATGGCTGATGGAACGCGATTATGAGGTTATTTGTTTTATGGCCGATGTTGGTCAGGGCGCGGATGTTGAAAAAAGTCGCAGGCGCGCTCTTAAGATCGGAGCTACAAAATGTATAGTTGGTGACCTCAAAGATGAGTTTATCCGGGATTACGCGTTTCGCGCGCTTAAAGCGGGAGCGTTGTACCAGGGGAAATATAATCTGGCTACGTCTCTTTCCAGGCCTCTTATAGCGGATGCCATGCTAAGAGTAGCTAAAGAGGAAAATGCTTCGGCGGTCTCTCATGGCAGTACCGGGAAGGGCAATGACCAGGTTCGCTTTGAGGTTACTTTTCAGCTTAAAGCACCTAAACTTGAAGTGATTGTCCCGGTGAGAGAATGGGAGCTTACAACGCGCGAATCAGAAGTAGACTATGCTAAAAAGCACAAGATCCCCATAGAACAAACGAAGAAAAAACTTTATAGTATCGATCTTAACCTTTGGGGGATTAGTGTCGAGAGCGGTAAATTAGAGGATCCGTGGGTAGAGCCTCCCAAGGATACGTTTATTAGCGTGGTAAGGCCTGAGGTTGCCCCAAGCAAGGCTGAATATGTGAAAGTTACGTTTAAAAAAGGTATTCCGGCGGCTATCAATGGTAAGGCTCACGCCCCTGTTAAGATCGTACAGAAGTTGAATCAGATAGGCAGTGTTCACGGTGTAGGCAGGGTAGATATGGTCGAGGATCGTTTAGTTGGAATAAAGTCTCGTGAAGTTTATGAAGCCCCGGCTTCAGCGATACTTTATGCCGCGCATACGGCATTGGAAGAGTTGGTGTTGG
This sequence comes from Candidatus Omnitrophota bacterium, assembly GCA_024277375.1. Lineage (GTDB taxonomy): Bacteria > Omnitrophota > Gorgyraeia > Tantalellales > Tantalellaceae > JAJRVD01. The sequence goes on from JAJRVD010000077.1 coordinate 8,345, forward strand.
ACAGAGAAACCAGAAAATATAAAAAGGCACTTGGCGATCGTTATTCGGATCTGGTGTACAACGGGTTGTGGTTCACTCCTTTAAGAGAAGCTATAGACGCGTTTGTGGATAAAACTCAGGAAGACGTTTCCGGTGAAGTGAGATTGAAACTTTACAAGGGAAGTGTTACGGTTGCCGGAAGGAAAAGCCCGGCGTCTCGTTATAAAATTGAGATGGCAACTTACGGCGAAGAAGATGTTTTTGACCAGTCTATGGCCAAAGGGTTCATAGAGTTTTGGGGAATGCCGTACCGTCAGTAAAATAGGAGATAATTATGGCGAAACTATGGGGAGGAAGGTTCTCCGATAAAGAAATGGATGAAACTGTTCTAGAGTTTACCTCCAGCTTAGGCGTCGACAAAGTTCTTGCCAAATACGATTGTTTGAGCAGCAAGGTTCATGTTGAGATGCTGGCCAAATGCGGATTTATTCCACAAGAAGGAAAGGATCAGCTGATCTCGGTCTTAGATGAGCTAGCGCTGAAGATAGAAGACGGCAGCTGGGAATATTCTCCTAAACACGAGGATATACATTCGGCTATACAGAGCTACGTTGAGGAGAAGCTCCCGGTAGTAGCTAAAAAGATGCATACCGCGAGGTCTCGCAATGAGCAGGTGGTCAATGACGTACGGTTATACTGCAAAGAAAAGTGCGAGTTAATGGGCAAGCTCATTGTGGCTTTTCAGAAGGAACTTGTGAGTTTGGCCGAAAAGACGGTAGATGTTATTCTCCCGGGATACACGCATCTTAATCGGGCGCAACCCGTTGTTTTTTCGCATCTTGTAATGGCATATGTGGAAATGCTCGAACGTGATAAGGGGCGCTTGAAAGGCGCGCTTAGTCGTTTGGATGTATGCGTTATGGGTTCCGGAGCGATCGCGGGATCGGCACTTGAGCTCGACAGGGAGTTTGTGTCTAAAAAATTGGGGTTTAGCGATATTTCCGCGAATAGCATAGACGCTGTGAGTGATAGGGATTTTATCGTTGAAGTTGTCTCCGTACTTTCTCTTATAGCGGTACACCTCTCTAGGATCTCGGAAGACATGATCCTTTACAGTATTCCTGAATTCGGGTTTCTGGAGATCGGAGCTGATTATTGCACAGGTAGTTCTTTGATGCCGCAGAAAAAGAACCCCGATGTTCTGGAACTTATTCGCGGTCGGTCCGCGCAGGTTATAAGCGCGTTAAATTCTTTGTTTGTTCTTCTGAAGGCGTTACCGCATTCGTATAACAGGGATATGCAGGAGGACAAAAAGCCTCTTTTCGAGTCGGTTGAACTTGTTGCCGCCGAACTCGCCATAATGGCGGATCTGGTAAAAACTATCAGTTTAAAAAAAGAGACAGCTCTTAAGGCGCTTCAAGACGAGTTTATTTACGCGACGGACATAGCGGAGTATCTTGTTCGAAAGGGTGTGGCTTTCAAAAACGCGCATGATATTGTAGGCAATATCGTCAAACATTGTTCTGATGAGGATGTCAAAATATCTGATATTTCAATAGCGAAACTGAAAACGTTTTCAGAGCAATTAGAAGAAGACGTATATGAGCTTTTGGACCCGGTCTCTTCTGTGAACAATAAGAAGACGGTGGGTAGTACCAACCCGGAGCTTGTAAAAAAAGAAATAGCGAAGTGGAAGAAGAAACTAAGATAATGGTAGTGACGTATTGCAATACAACCCTACGTGACCCATAATAAAGGAATTAATTATGCATGATTTTCATTACAAAAACGGTGAACTTTATTGTGAGAAGGTTTTGATCTCCACGATCGCGAAAGAATATCCAACACCGTTCTATTTGTATAGTTATAACACGATAGTAGGCCACTTTAATAAAATTAAGGAGGCTTTTAAGGACGTGGATCCGCTTATTTGTTTTTCCATGAAGTCGAATTCAAATCTTAACATTTGTAAAGCTTTAGTAAATGAGGGTGCGGGGCTGGATATTGTTTCCGGCGGAGAATTGTTTAAGGCTCTTAAGGTAGGGTGTTCCGCTGAGAATATAGTTTACGCGAGTGTCGGTAAGACCGAAGAAGAAATAAAAGAGGCTATAGAGAAAGGCATTTTACTGTTCAATGTAGAATCCGTACCCGAACTCATAATGATCGATACGGTAGCGAAGCGCCTGAACAAGAAAGCAACCGCAGCGATAAGGGTTAACCCTGATGTGAAACCCTATACACACGATTATATCACCACGGGAACAAAAGAGAAGAAATTCGGCGTTGATTTCAAAACAGCCGAAGATATTTTTGATAACGCGAATAAGTATTCTAATGTTGATCTGAAAGGACTCCATGTCCATATAGGTTCACAAATAACCGAGGCAAAACCATTCGTGGAAGCGATAGAAAGAGTTTTGGATTTTTTAAAAAAAAACAATATTGAGATCGAATGGCTGAATCTGGGAGGTGGGTTCGGTATTGTTTACGAAGATGAAAAAGCTTCGACCGCTCAGGATTTTGCCGGGAAAATAGTTCCGCTCATAAAGGATAAACCTTTTAAGGTCATTCTTGAGCCGGGCAGATTTATTATGGGCAATGGCGGTGTGTTGGTATGCAAAGTGCTATACGTTAAAACCTCTTCGGCCGGGAAAAGATTCGCCATAGTTGACGCGGGGATGAATGATCTTCTCCGGCCCAGTCTTTATGAAGCGCATCATGACATTTTTCCGATAGTAAAGAGAGAATCCGAAACGCACAAATATGATGTTGTGGGACCTATATGCGAAAGCGGCGATTATTTGGCTTTAGGCAGAGAACTCCAGGAAATAATCCCCGGCGAATATCTTTCAGTCATGGGTGCGGGAGCTTATGGCTTTAGTATGGCGTCGAATTATAATTCACGTCCGCGTCCGGCGGAACTATTAGTGATGGATGAGGCGGTAAAAGTGATACGTCCGGCGGAGACGCGGCAGGATCTTATCCGCGGAGAAAAGATACTGAAGGAGTTCAAAGCGAAATGACAAAAAAATACAACGCCCCTTTTACGAAAGTAGTCGCAAGCGGGAATGATTTTATAATATTTGATGACAAGGACGGGCAATTAAAGTCTCTAAACCTGAATTACAGTGAGATCGCGAGCGACTTATGCCGCCGCAAGTTATCGATAGGCGCCGATGGTTTGCTTGTTCTGGAATCTTCCGATAAGGCGGGTTTCCGTATGCGTATATTTAACCCTGACGGGTCGGAAGTGGATATGTGCGGTAACGGGGCCAGGTGCAGTGTGTTTTACGCCGCTGATAAAGGATGGGGCAATGATCTTTCTTTTGAAACCGGAGCGGGAATATTAAGGTCTGAAGTTAACGATCAAAGTATTAAATTACGGATGAGCGATCCTACGGATATTAAGACGGAGATCAATCTCGGGATAGGCCAGAATATGATAAAGGTACACTGTGTGAATACGGGAGTGCCGCATGTTGTTCATTTGGTCGATGATCTGGAATCTTACCCGGTCAGGGAAGTAGGCCGTAAAATAAGAGAACATACACTTTTCGCTCC
>JAJRVD010000078.1 GCA_024277375.1 Candidatus Omnitrophota bacterium
AGGAAGAAAAGAGATCCTAAAATTGTCTGTAGTGCCGAAAAGAAGGGTTTGGCTTGATGGGTTATTCAGCAATTTGGTGCATTTAGCGGCACCGTTCCCATTAAAAACTGAATCCTAATGCAAAATCTGGGTTAAAAATAATCCGATGGTACAGCAGATTCTTCGACTCGGTCACTTCGTGCCCTCGCTCAGAATGACATATGTTGGGATAATTCTCTGCGGAGAACTGAACTATTACAAAAAAGCAGGGGCACGGTATGCCGTGCCCCTGCAAAATATTGTATTTGAAAAATTAAGCCTATTTACGCTAAAGTTTTCTTAAAATGCTCCGTAAGAACCGGGATCACCTTGAAGAGGTCACCTACTATTCCATACGTTGCGACACTGAAGATCGGAGCTTCCGGATCTTTGTTTATCGCGATAATAACGTCGGAAGATCTCATCCCGATAAGGTGCTGTATCTGACCGCTTATCCCGCAGGCAATATAAACTTTCGGACATACGGTCTTGCCGGTCTGGCCGACCTGGTGAGAATAGGGTATCCAATCCGCGTCTACAGCGGATCTTGAAGCGCCTACAGCTCCATTAAGAGACAGCGCCAATTCTTTGACAATGCTAAAATTTTCTTTAGAGCCCACGCCTCTGCCTCCGGAAACTATAATGTCCGCTTCTGCCAGGTTAATAGTCTCTTCGATCTCTTCTACAACATCCAGGATCTTACTGCGGGACGCGTAAACGTCATCGGTGAATGTTTCTTCTATGATCTCACCCTTTCTTGCAGGATCCGGTTCCGCTTCCTGCATAACTTTATGCCTTACCGTTGCCATCTGCGGACGGTGATCGGGAGAGATGATAGTCGCCATAATGTTTCCGCCAAAAGCCGGACGGGTCTGCAATAATATCTTCTCTTTTGGATCTATATCCAATCCGGTGCAATCAGCCGTAAGCCCTACTCTAAGAGTAACGGCTACACGGGAGATAAGACTTCTACCAATAGTGGTTGCGCCGCAAAGAACAACTTCCGGCTTATGTTTTCCTATCAAACATGACAAAACATCGGTATAAGGATCATCCTGATAGATCCCCAGTTTTGGAGACTCAACCAGGTATACTTTATCAGCTCCTCGCGCTATAAGTTCGTTAGCTTCTTCTTTTATTTTGTCGCCAAGAAAAACAGCACAAAGGTCCACGCCTAATTTGTCAGCAAGTTCTCTTCCCTTACCTAAAAGTTCAAATGAAATAGACTGTATCTTACCTTTCTTTTGTTCGGCAAACACCCAAACATCTTTATACGCGGAAAGATCTACTACCTTTTTTTCCTTTTCCTGGACTTCTATGGCCTCAAACTTACACTCCTCGGCACATGCCCCGCACAATGTACATTTAGTCAGGTCAATAACGGCGAGTTTCTCTTCTACAACAATAGCGCCAAAAGGACAAGCCTTAATACACAGGGTACATCCGGTACATTTATCATTAATAACTTTTATCGCGTCTTGTTCTGACATCCAACTCACCTTTAAAGCTGCATATTTATAGGGGTTCGATTTGTCGAACCCGTTTATTTCGGGCTTGATAAATCAAGCCCCCACATCACTCCAGGCAACGGAACACGAGTCACGAAACCCGGGACTATCCTACAACAACCTCTTTTATGAGACCCGCAAGCTCTTTAGCGGCCTCTTCCGGCTCGCCTTCAAGAATACGTCCCCCCTCTCTGGGCGCCGGTGTAAAAACTTTTAGTACGCGCGTCGGTGAACCGTCAAGACCGATCTTTTCATCTTCACATTTCAGATCCTCGGCTGTCCATACCGGTATCTCTGCTTTTTTAGATCTCATCTTGCCCTTTAGCGACGGCAAACGCGGTTCGTTGATCTCTTTTACCACCGTAATAACTACGGGAACCGGGGTCTCTATAATATCGTACCCTTCTTCTGTCATCCGCTCTACCGTAGCGGATCCAGAATCTACTTTTTCTATTTTTTTAACATAAGTTACCTGCGGGATTCCCAAGTGCATCGAAACCCCGGGCCCAACCTGCGCGGTATCACCGTCCGAGGCCTGTTTACCGCAAAAGATAATACCGTAATCACCAATTTTTCTAATAGCCTGCGAAAGAGTATAACTGGTAGCCCACGTATCACTGCCGGCGAACTTTCTGTCGCTTACAAGTATCCCCTGATCACATCCCATGGAAATAGCCTCCCTCAAAGCTTCTGCTGCCTGCGGAGGCCCCATGCTTACAACTACAACTTCACTGCCCTCAAGTCTTTCCTTAATACGTATCGCCTCTTCGATCGCGTACATATCAAATGGATTGATTATAGACTTGACCCCTTCACGCTGAAGTGTATTTGTCGCGGGATCTATCCTGACATCTGTTGTATCCGGAACTTGTTTAATAAGTACTATTATTTTCATACTCTCTTCTTCGCCAGACCTTCTTTTATAAGTGCCGAAGCTATAACACCTCTCTGCACCTGGTTTGTCCCCTCATATATCTGTGTTATCTTAGCGTCCCTCATGAGCTTTTCAACCGGATACTCTTTCATATACCCATAACCGCCGAATATCTGCACAGCGTCGATCGTCACCTTCATAGCGGTATCCGAAGCGAATGTCTTACTGATCGCCGATACCTTGGCGACATTCTTCGCGCCTGAATCGATCATCCGAGCAGCCGAGTATATGAGAGCGCGAGAAGCTTCTATCTGGATAGCCATATCCGCCAACATAAACTGTATACCCTGAAAAGATGATATCGTACGATTAAACTGTCTTCTCTCATGCGCGTATTGTACAGATTCATCCAACGCTCTCTGAGCTATACCAAGAGCCTGCGCGGCTACACCGGGACGAGAATGATCAAATGTTTTCATCGCGACGATAAACCCCAGACCTTCCTTTCCAAGTAGATTTTCTTTCGGCACGCGAACATCGGTAAAAATAACTTCTCTTGTCGCCGATCCGCGTATACCCAGCTTGTCTTCTTTCTTCCCAAAACTTACACCCGGAGTATCTTTGTCGACAATAAACGCGCTGGCTCCTCTTGCGCCCTTCGCTTTATTTGTCATAGCAACTACTGTATATACCTCAGCTTCGCCGCCATTAGTGATCCATTGTTTGATACCGTTAAGGATGTAATGGTCACCATCTTTCGTAGCGGTAGTTTTTATCCCGCCCGCGTCCGATCCCGCTTCAGCCTCCGTAATACAGAATGCCGCCAGTTTCTTCCCGGAAGCTATATCCGGAAGATACCTTTTTTTCTGATCATCATTACCGAAAAGAAGTATAGGATATGTCCCGAGACCTGTCGCGGCAAAAGCTAAAGCAATACCGCCACATCCCCAGGAAAGTTCTTCCGCGGCTATAGCCATTTCAAAAACCCCGCCGCCTAATCCACCGTATTCTTCGGGTATATAAACACCGCAAATATCGGATTCCGCGAATACTTTTACCAGTGGCCATGGAAATTCATTTTTTTCATCATATTCAGCGGCAACCGGTTTGATCTTTTCTTCCGCGATCTGGTGACATAAATCTTTTATCATCTGCTGTTCTTCGGTCAAAAGATAATCCATACTAAGACTCCTTTAATTTCTTCTTTACCCTTTATACTTTTTTATGGCGAGAGTAACGTTATGACCACCAAATCCGAGAGAATTACTTATGGCGACGTTAACGTCTCTTTTTCTGGCTTCATTGGGAACATAATCCAGATCGCAATCCGGATCAGGATACTCGTAATTTATAGTAGGAGGCAATATTCCTGTTTCAATCGCTTTAGCGCAAGCGGCAAGCTCTACCGCACCGGTCGCGCCAAGAAGATGTCCTGTGCATCCTTTAGTTGATGAGACGGCAAGCTTATCGGCATGATCTTTAAAAACCGCCCTTATCGCTTTGCTTTCCATCGCGTCATTCAAAGGAGTAGATGTTCCATGGGCGTTAATGTAATCTACATCCTCAAGGTTGAGACCACTGTCTTCCAGGCAAGCTTTCATGCAACGTATCGCACCATCCCCGCCGGGATCCGGAGCTGTCATATGGTACGCGTCACCGCTCATACCATATCCGGCGACTTCGGCGTATATACGAGCGTCTCTTTTTCTGGCGTGTTCAAGTTCTTCCATGACTACTACACCCGATCCTTCACCCATTATAAACCCATCCCGCTCTTTGTCGAACGGACGTGAAGCTTTCGCGGGATCATCATTGCGCGTAGAAAGAGCTTTTAAAGCACAAAATCCGCCAAAACCCATCTTGGTTATGGCAGCCTCCGATCCCCCCGCTATCATAATATCGGCATCATTACGTTGTATAAGCCTGAAGGCATCCCCTATCGAATGGCTCGCGGTAGCGCACGCCGTTACGGCAGCTGAATTAGGACCCTTGAAACCGATCTCGATCGAAACTATACCGGATGCCATATTAACTATCAACATCGGTATTAAGAAGGGTGATATCTTGGATGGAGCTTTTGTTTTATCGGGAGTATTTAAATATTTCTCGTGCTCCGACTCTATAGTATGTAATCCACCAATGCCGGAACCTATATATACCCCCGCTCTCTCTCTGGTTATAACTTCCAAGTCTAGCCCACTATCCTCAACCGCTATTTTAGCGGCCGCAATCGCGAACTTTACGAACCGATCAAGCCGCTTGTCCTGCTTAGGGGTCATATATTTCACCGCATCGAAGTCTTTCACTTCAGCGGAGATCTGAGAATAGAAATGAGTGCAATCAAAAGCGGTAAGACGATCAACTCCGGTCTTACCGCTTATAACTGCTTCCCAAAAATCTTGAATATTGTTGCCTACGGGAGTAACCAGACCTAATCCCGTGAGGACCACTCTTCTTTTAGCTATCATATTTTTAAATGGAAGGTTCAAGTAACTATGTACTTACGCGCCTTTTCCCTCGACATACTTAATGGCTTCTCCAACAGTGGTCAGTTTTTCGGCATCTTCATCCGGTATCTCGGATCCAAACTCTTCTTCCAGAGCCATAACCAACTCGACCGTATCCAGAGAATCCGCGCCAAGGTCGTCAATGAACTTTGCTTCTTCTTTTACCTCATCCAAGCCTACACCAAGCTGTTACGCTACTATTGCTTTGACCTTTTCCGATACCTCAGACATATGTCCCTCCTTGTTTTTTCAGGCTTTCGCCTCAAATTATATTATCTATTTTTGTCATCCCGAGCGAACGAAGTGAGTCGAGGGATCTTTAAAATAGATCCTTCGGTTCGTCCTCACATAGTTCGGACTCGCGTTTTTTCTGTCATTCTGAGGCCCGAAGGGCCGAAGAATCTTTTTTAAAGATTCTTCGCTCAGCCTCGTTAGCCTCGGCTGCGCTCAGGATAAATTCGGCTTTATAAGTTACGTCACTTCGTTCCGTAACTTATAGCCTCATTTACATTACCATGCCGCCGTCAACTTTTATAACCTGTCCGGTGACGTAGGCAGAATCTTCACTTGCCAGGAAAAGAGCTAATTTGGCGACGTCTTCAGTGGATCCCATTCGCCCCAGAGGTATTAACCCCAACAGACTTTGCTTTGCCTCATCCTTAAGTTTATCCGTCATATCGGTCTGGATAAAACCCGGAGCGATGGCGTTAACATTAATGTTCCTGGAACCTAACTCTTTGGCCGCGGTTTTAGTCAACGCTATAAGACCACCTTTACTGGCAGCATAGTTGGCCTGACCCGCATTACCCATGACACCTATGATAGAAGCCATGTTCACTATCTTTCCGCTTCTCTTTTTCATCATCGGCCTGGTCACTGCCTTCATGCAGTTAAAGGCTCCCTTAAGATTAACATCGATCACGGTATCCCACTCACTCTCGGACATCCTTATTAAAAGGTTGTCCCTAGTGATACCCGCATTGTTCAAAAGTATATCCAATTTACCGAAATTGTCAAGAATTTTATCAACAAAACTCCCTACTTCTTCGACCGAGGTTACGTCTACCCTCTCCGCAAACACTTTCCGGCCTGTGGCCTTTTCGATTTCAGCTTTTGCTTCAGCCAGAACCTCTTCATTTACGTCACATATGGCAAGATCCGAGCCCTCTCTGGCGAATAGCATAGCTAGCTCTTTGCCTATACCTCGTCCGGCTCCCGTGATCATAGATATCTTATTTTCGAGTTTCATCTTCCTCCTTTCAATGTATACCGCACTAATTGTAACAGCAAAACACGTTTTGTCAAGCACATATGTTAAAGGAAACACGAAATAATAATGGTAAGTATAATAAAAATGCGGATATAACCAAAACATGACCCTGGGTCATGTTTTGGTTATACCGTTTTAAGCGGATGTTCTGAAATATTCAGATATTTTCCGGTCAAGGTCCGGTGAGGCCGTTACCTGTTCGGCATTCGGAACCCCTACCTTTAGAAGGATGGTACTTTTGCAGGTATTTGTCATATCATCCCAACAGAGCGCTACAATGTTCTCGGCAGACAACTTCTCTATATTGGGTATGTCGTTATAAAACTCCACAATATCCGCTTTCGTAAAATCAAGAACACCGAGCCGCGCGACCGCGAAATTGACGATCTCTAAAAAGGGATAATAAGCGTCAGGGAGAAGATCATTGTCGTCTATTTTCGTAATAACGGAAATCCCCTCATATTTTTCTTTTAGCCAACTGAAATCAATATCCCTCGTCATGATGATCATATCTTCTTTTTTTATTTTTCTATCTTTACCAAAACTCTCAAGATTTTGATCCGTTACTCCATCCGAGTGTATCACAATATTACTAAGCCACTTCTTCGTCAAAGGATCATTACTCCGACTGATATCAACCAGGGCTTCTTTGATCGCGTCTATTCTACCCTCTCCGAGTTTATCATCTATGAATATACCTATTTTCTTTTTTTCTTCTGTCTTTATTCTTTCGCCTGCGGTATCCATATTGTTTTTAAGTACGGGGATCGTGTCTTCTTTTAAACGCGGCGGGACATCCGAGTACATCCCTTTCTCTGATATTTTAAGATACGAATCATCAACTTCTTCCAATGTCCGTTCGGTCTTTTTTATCCCGACAAGTGATAATATAATATCCGCGACCAGGGAGTCATTATATTTCCCGCTCTTGTTTTTTTCATATTTAGCCCAAAAATCCCCACTGTTACTCACATCTGTCATATTCAACATCTCAAGATTCAACCCTATAGGAATGACACCCATTTTCGAGATCACACGCTTATCAAAGGGTATGTAATCGGTAACTTCCGGATTATGATCCGAATTTCTGCCTAGCACATATTGTATGTGGTCCTCAACGGGAAATCTATCACCGTTACCCGTCTGATCCGTAAGATAACCATGTAATCGCCTGATCTGCGAACTTGTAGTTACTCCCGGAGGTTCCGCGTCGTGTTCATCTCTGGAATTAGCTATAAGAACTTTTACGGCTTTTTTATTTTCTTTGATAGCATCGCTTGTTTCTTCATATATGATCGCCGAAGCAATATTTGATTCTATATCCGTGGGACCATAAACTATCAGGTCCGCGTCTTCAAGAGCTTGAATTGCCGCCTGTTGTATTGCTATCTTGGGAGAAGCGTTGATATAAGAAAGTTTTTCACGCACAAACTTAAGAAAATCTTCTACCTGCGCTTTATCCATACCTTCCAGGATATTTATCCGGTCGGCATCGGCCATCTCGTCATGTTCTCCTTTTCGCAACTTTGTTAATATCTCTTCCTCTTCCGGTGTCGGAGCTCTATTTTTAGCTTTAAAGAACATAGTTAGAATGGTCCTACCGACAAAAGATTCCGGACCTACCGTAAAAAATAAATAATCACTCTTTTTCCGGGCTTCATTAATGGCATTTTCCGTAGAGAGCAATGTACCGTCCCGTAAGATCGCCATAGCGTGTAATCTTTCTTCGGTGGGAAGTATTACTTTCCCTGCCGACCCCAGTAATTTCCCTAACGCGTCAATTGCTTTCTGCCACGAATTCAGTTCATGCTTAGCGCCTATGATGATAGCCGTTCTCATCGGTACCTGGCTTATATCTATTTTATGGTCCTTTATTGTTCGTTCCGCTTCTATTATCTTCTGAAAATTCATCAGGTATCGGCGCATTTGCCCTGTTTTTGAGTCATCTAACGCCTTATAGCTTCTAAACAATCTTTTCACCTGATCGTTTTCAGGTTCGGAGTCTTGCGGCAAGGAGATGGTAATTATAAATGCGTCAAATACATCTAAAGCCTCTTCTATCGTGTACTCTTCTCCGGTTGCCGGGTTTATAGATCCATTTTTGATGATCCGTTGCTCGATAAAATCTATAGCGTATTTGTCCGTTCCCAGATTCGAATAACTTTTCCCCATGTCAGGAACACCGGTAGCCTTAAAGTAGTACGCTATGTTAGCAAAGCTCCTGCCGTCATCAACAGCACCGGGTATAATTTTCAAATCTATAATATTTTCCCTCGCCAGCAAAGAAAGCTCTCTGGTTATACCTGCAGCGCCTCTACCCCCGCGTATTTGAACGACCTTTATCGGATCTTCTCCGGCTTCAACTACACGCTTATGGACCATGGACCGGGGGTTAAAGACCGCGTCAAACAACTCCACTTCTTCGTCTTTTAAACGCTTTTCCAGGAGGTCCTTTAACCGGTACTTATCCCTGACAATACAGTAACAGTACAAGTAATCCATTATCTGCCGATCTTCTTCCAACTCGGCAAGATCCACACCCGCAAGCGCCGTTTCAACACCCCTGGCTTTGAGCTGTTTTAAAAGATCAACGATCAAATGATCTATGTTCTTTTCGACTGCCTCAGCCGATATTTTCGCTTTCGGCGTGCCGCCTCTGAAAGCGGGCACACTTTGTTCCTGGGAAATTTTTCTATACACTCCGGAAAGGAAATTCTCTCCGTTAAACCCGGAGGAAGGTTTTATGTCGGTAATATTGATAAGCCTGTGTTTTTTATCTCCCGGCGGTATCATTTTTTCGTTCACGAGATCAAATGTATCTTTCACATCGTCCCCATCAATCTTGAAAACTTCACCATAAGGGAGGTAATTAATACGGAATTTCAGCGGTGAATTTTTATTCACATACTCAAGAACTGCTTCTATTTTTCTCATATTGGACTGCTCCGGCTGGCCACGTACACTCCTTAAACTTACCACAATATCGATATCACTCGGGGCGCCACGCATCCACCCCCTGGCAAAACTTCCTGTCAGATAATACCGTGTAATAAAACGCGCATCTCTCAAGTTTGCCAGAACACCGATAACCATTTTATAGTATGGTTCCGTATCTTTTAAGATCGCGCAAGACACCTCTATCATTATTTTCCGCGCCGCCGGGTTATATTCCTTTTTCGCTAAAAATTCTACCTCGTTCAATACCGTTTCCCGGAATAATCCCGAACGATCCGTAAGCCCTTGCGCTGAAATATCCTTTTCCCCAGCGAGAATTTCCCTTATCGTATCTATAACGGTTCTGTCTTCTTCTCCGCTTGATCCGGTTTCTTTGATCTCAAGGAGCTGAATCCGCGCTCTTTCGTTTATCCGGATATCCCAGAGAACTCCGCACTCCTTGTTCGGGAAATACGTTTTTACAAGTGGGTTGTAACAGCGTACTATACGTTTTCCCTCTCGCAATATAAACTGTCCGTACTGCGCTCCGTTCCTTCGTGTTATTGTCTCTTTAGCTTTATTGAACGCTCCGGGATCTACATCGTTAAATATTTTCTCCGCGCGGGCTATGGGAAATGACTTTAGTAGATCTATCCCGCCCTTAGCAAGCCAGGCGGAAAACACCCTCTCGAACGCGTCTTTACTTGCGGGATTAAATAAGGTTTCCTGAGCTAGCGTGACGGTATCATAATGATCAGCTTTTACATAGGGATCTGCCCAAACTATCTGCTGCAGTATAAAACAGATAGAAAAGCATACTACAATATGTTTCTTAGTATTGTTTTTGCGCATAAAGCCCCTAGCTTGATCTTGCTATTTCTGTCGCTAATTCAAGCTTGTTATTATCATAACATACGCAAGGGGCGACTGTCAAAGATATCTGGTAGAGGCACGGCATGCCGTGGACATTAAGAGGGGACAGCCTCCTTTTGCCCAAAAGGAGGCTGTCCCCTCTTAATGTCCACTCTTATAATTTGCCCTGATAACTCAGCAAACCCGACAAACACTATTCTCTATCCGACGGGAGCCCACTGTCCGGCACCAACGCCTTCAAAATCACCACTGGCGTCGTCATATGTTCCGGCAACCTGACCGGTAAAAGTCTTGCCTACATTCAAACTACCTGTAACATCCGCAGTCCATGTATTGTTAGCCCAAGTACCATTCGTCAAGCTAACAGCGTCACCATCAGTATTACCAAGATTTAATGTCCATCCATTGGCAACAGAACCGTCATGCGCTCCGGAAATGTATCCTGTCCATATGTTTACCGGGCCGCCATTTGCGTAAAAGTTAGAGCTCATGGCAACATTCGACATGGCAGCTGTATTGGCGCCTACGATCGAATTGGCGGCTTCTACAATATTTCCCATATCTACAAACGCATTGAACTGAGCCGCCGAAAGCCCCATTGCCGCCTCATCAAGCAATTCAGTTATGTCCGCCCATTCTCCGCCGCCGCCTGCTTGCCAAACCCCTCCGCCGTAATCGCCGACGAAGTCCCCGTTCATTACGTGCCCTCCGGTCACCATCGTACCACCGGCGCCGTCATTATCGATCAGCCAAAAACCCTTCATTTCACCAAGGATCATACCATTCCCCCACGACATCTCCGGTCTATTTGTCTCGCCCGGAGGACCGGCTATACCACGAGCCGTCCCTATCCATCGTGTTATATCCGTACCATTGTCGTGCTTCCCGCCTAAAGCTATCTTCCAATTATTTTGTATCTGCCCCGAATAAGTCCCCTGAGACTGGACCCACCAAATGCCCCAAGGCTCGTTTGCCATATGAATACTTTCTCCTTCGGACTGACCCGTAATAGTTCCGGTAGCCGTTCCGATGCCATTAGTAAAATCACCTTTTGCTACTCCGTCGTAGATCGTATCCATTACGAAAGTATTTATATCCAATGCGCTCGGGATGATCCCAACTGTTCCTCTTTTGTTAAAAAAGACAGGCATAGGCATGCCGGTACTTTTGCTAAACGTGCCATTCGCGAAAACATCAGCCATAAAAATAGCGGACATTGTTCCTCCCGTTTGGGTCGGATCTATATAGAACCCAATGAACTTGCCCCCCATTTTATCAATTCCCATACCACCTGCCACAACTCCAGCTATCACCCCTCCATCAGAAGCTTCGTAGCGCACAACATCACTTTCCCAAAAACTATATGTTGGATTCGGTCGAGCATATGTCCCGCTTATGCTATTGTTGGCGGATAATGACACCAACACACTGGAACCATCTGCGGCAGTAGCCCATTGACCCGCGGAGTTTGAAGGTATGTCAAAAACAAAACGTCCCTTCACAAAATTAGTATCCGTCGGAGACCCTACAAAATTCCCGTTCCCATCTACCAAACCGAATGATCCCATAAAATCCGTCGCCTCTGTTGTCAATTCGACACCCACTTGCAAATAAAAATCAGACGCTGCCGTATAAAGGGCCTCCATTGTCTCAGGGTCCATCATTCCTTCACCATCAGCTCCGAACCCTCCTTCTTCTAACTGCCCCCCCAAATCTCCCATTCGCCCCATAAAGCCACCCCCCTCGGATCCTTCATAAGACATTGTTCCTTCCGGGCGAGAATAACCCTCCATGCTTCCGGGACCATCAAACGCTTCGTCCATCCCCATTATCTGGTTGCTTCCCGTCTCCACCGGCACCGATATCCGACCCGAAGCATCCGCGGTAGAATTCTCTCCGGCGTCTATGACAGTTGCGTCACCGGAGAGGAGGTTAGTTAAGTCTCCCTGTCCGCCTTCAAAGAACGCCGTGGTATCAGTCTGGCTTATGTTAAGGTACATAACCGTACCTCTCGCGCCACAAACGGCCGTTGGTGTTTTTATTTTGAAGGTGGATTTCTTCCCAACCTTTTCGATAACCGCTTTTATTTTACCGTAATCCGATTCAAAAAGGTTTTCATACTCTTTACTCTTGGGATCATATTTTACGCTCTTGAGTAAAATTTCGCTATTGGGCTGCATATTTATTGTGTTTCCGTTCTCAAGAATAAACTCCACTTTGCTGTCATCTCCGGTCATAAGCTTATCCCCCTGCTCCAGCACCTCATCAAATTCTGCCTTATGGGCTTTACTTCCTCCGGATTTTATAACCATTACGTCTCCGCTCAAAGACGTTATCTTCCCCTTCATCACAACTACGCCCTTTCCATCAAGTTTTGGACCCGACGTAAAAGAAGGTTCGGTGTCCTTGATATGCATCTTTATTTCAGGGTCAAGAAAAGCTCTCTGTGCGCCAATCTCTTCGTTAAGAGGCACCAAAAGAGAATACCCCTCTTTTATCGTAACGACTTTATCCGGGAAATCGTGGCTTCGCACCTGTATCGCGCCGTCATTCACCAGAATATTTGTCATGTCAGCCTGATAAATTGCAAACACATCCGTTCCCTTGACGGTTCCTGTCGCGCTGGGAGTCTTGATATGAAAATTTCCTTTCTTCCCGTACTTTGAGACTATCGATCTTATTTTGCCCCTGTAAAGTTTTATGAACGCGTTCTCACGTTTATCTCCTTTTCCCAATAGAAATTTTTCAATGCCAACACGGGAATTTGGAGCGAGATATAGTACCGTATCATCTTTAAACTTGATCTCGACCCTGGCGCCAGTTTTGGTGCGAATTATATCCCCCAGCATAACCGTATCTTCTTCACTCGCACGCACTGCTTTTTCCAATCCGTCTCGTGTCACATCTACTCTTCCTTCAACGTATGAAATAATTCCTATCGCGGAAGGGTCCGCAAAAGTTGTAACAGCAAGAAACACAAAAATGAACGAGAAACTAAACAATTTGAACAAAATGTAATTCTTCATGACCGTAACCCCCTGTTCCACACAAAAAGAATAAAAATCAGAGCACAAAGATGCTCAGCACCCATACTACCAAGTTTATAGTCCGAAAATCGTTAAAGCAAGGATTTGAAACCAGATATTTGCCTTCTAACCTGTCGTTAATTAACGAAATTTTTAGAATTATTTTCGCGAAGGTTTTAACATGAAATGCGATATTTATACTTTTAACGCAGAAGGTCGATTCTCATCAAAATTTATACCGTACGCCGATACTGTAAATATTGCGTTTATAGTCATAGCTTTCAAGATTTGACATGTCATCTGAAAATGTATGACTGAACATAAGTTCCGCGTTATCAAGAAACGCATAAGATATGAACGAATTTACATTGACCACAAAATCTCTTCTCTTTTTTCGATAGACCATATGTGTTTCAGTAAACTGCTGAAACAACATATCGAGATTACTTCCAACTTTCACTTCATCAGTAATCGCCAAGCTATACCCCATAGAAAATTTTTGGCCAAGGTGCCTCCAGTTGCCCTCGTTAGTATCATCATAGTTTGCGGTGTATTTTAAATTTGCAAAACCCTTGTTATTCGGGAAAAAATAGAACCACCCCAGTTGCCCGATATATTCATTTGAGTCTTTGTCCTCCCCTGCGCTTGACGGCGCCCACAAAAATTTCTTATTTTTATAGCTTAACCCCAGTTGAACCATGAAATTGTCCAGCATCCTCAAATTATTAATGTTGCTTACCTCAACAGTGTTCACATACCCTTTGTCGTTGATCGTTGTATGATTGAAACTCACAGGGAATGTAATAGAAAGTTTTTCAACGAACACGCCGGGCTGCATTACAAAATTATGGCTCGTAATATCGTAGAAACCTATATCAAATTGTTTCGCCAAATACAAAGAATACGCGCTCTTAAGCCTGAAACGCCCCTGTGGATTAACATTGTATTCCCCATACAAGGTGTACGTCTGACGCCAGTCCCCTACATCATCTATCGCTGGCGCTTCGGTTTCGTCGTCGGGCTTCACCATAACATTGTCATCAAACTGTAAGGCAACACTCACGTGCCCCCTAAAGGGTTTCATAACCTCTGCTCTTCTATTTATCAACCCTACATACTGATCAGCAAAAGCCGCAAGACTTGTATTTGGGTTTTGTGTTGATATGTCGGAGAACACCTCTCTTGCTTCGGAGAGTTTCTCAGCCTTCATGTACGCCAGACCTATGTGATAATTTACCGTACCGGTAAGTGAAGAGTCCAACATCTTCGCCTTTTTAAAGGCCTCAATGGAATCTTCAGGATGCACCCCGTCTTTTAGCAAAATAAGACCTTTAAAAAAGGCTGTCTGGGCAGGATTGATACCCTCTTTTTCAGCTACTTTGATCCATTTCTTTGCCTTCTTGATCCGGCCCTTTTTATAATAAACATCTATAAGTTCGAGGAGCGCGCCCTTTACTTTTGGATACATCGTAACGGCAGCTTCCAAATGCGGTTCAGCGGCACTGTAGTTCTCTACCTTTTTATAAGCAAGACCGGTGTAATAAGCGACAAGTGATGAATCTGGATCTTTTTCTCTTAGCTCCATAAACAGTTCAAGTGCCTCTTCGTAGTTCTCGTGTTTGAACTGCCATAATGCTTTTTGTATCGGCGCTATTTCATCCGCCGATTTTTCTTCGGCAAAACAAAGAGTTCTTCCTGACAGGGATATCACAACGATAATAAATACGCCCACTATCTTCTTTAAAAGGATACTCATATTGTATATAGAATACCCTCAAAAGCTGAAATAAGCAAACAAAGATCTACTCTCGTAAGCTTCTGGAGAATTGGCCCCCGGTAAGAGCATCAATATACGCGGTAAGCTCCTCCATACGTATCCGCTTACTAAAAAGCTCTCCGGAAGTTACGTCTCCCGGCAAACTCTTTTCCCGGGCATCTATCTCCAACATCAACTTTTTTCTTTCAAAATACAGCCTCGTTACCTCCTCCAGAAGATCTTCCCTGAGCTGCACCATTAATTTACTTCTCACGTCGATACTAGTTTGAACATTGTTCCACACCAGGTCAGATAAGTCCCATCTCAAATCCACACTCCAGTCACTACCCGATTCTTTGGGACCTTCTACAACATACGTCCTGGACGCGCTTTTGTATATTTCAATATTGTCATCTGTCGACTCTGAAAAGCCAAGCGATAGGATGGGCATGACAGCTTTCCATCTGGCTTCGGTACGCCACTTTTTTATCTTTTCCGGGCTCACTTCCGCGTACTCAATAGCCATATTGTGAACTTCTATCGCTGAAGGCATATGTTGCTTAGAGGTCAGAGCTGGCTCGAGGCCTACGATTCGCGACGAATGACCGTCTAACAACTCTGATAATTCGGTTCTGTAAATGCGTCTACCGCTTATCGCGAATATCCACTGGACTCCTCTACTATCTTTATGAATGATCAATAGTGAAATGTCACGAGCGTACGGCTCTTCAAAAACAACTTGCTTCGTTTTCGTTTTTTCTGAACAAAGAAAGACCCTGCTCCCCTCCGAAATAAATATTTGATCTCTAGGCGCAACATCGTAACCATAGTCACTTAATGAAAGCCCTGTGGCATCAATTAGGTTACGCCCCCCCTTCTCTTTCTCTTTTCTGACAACCTCATCGACATACTCTATTTCTTCAGAGTTCTTCCTATCCGTAAAAAGCGATGCCCTTTCCCAATTTTCACCAATGTCCCGAGAAATATACACCCCCTTCTTCGTCCCCGCGTAAAGTTTATCCGTACCATTTTCTCCGTTGAGACATAAAATATCTCCCCCGGTGTCCATAGAAACATCGTCCCATATTCTACCATTCGCATCGCCTAAAACAGGCATAAAACATACCAGAATCGCTAGAATAACCACAAAAAGTCGCATATTCATTGTGTTTCCTCCTCGTGATAGTGTAACATATTGTGGGCACTTTCGAAGTGTCATCCTGAGCGAGGGCGAAGCCCGAGTCGAAGGATCTGGCATAAGGTCTTTGAAAAAATAAAAAAATGGCATACCCTAATGGTTGTTATTGTTGAAGTAAGAAC
>JAJRVD010000079.1 GCA_024277375.1 Candidatus Omnitrophota bacterium
CAATTCGCAAATGTCATGCAAAAAACATATACAAAGCAACCACATAAAATTATTCGATATTATGAGATTGCCGCGTCGCTTCGCTCCTCGTAATGACGTCGGGGGGAGCGTGACTGAGATTAATTGCGACACAGTCTGGTGGACTGCCCCCTTTCCAAACCACTTTATTTCTTTTTCCTGAAATCCAAAAAGGGCTTATAATTCTTCTTTTTCCCATCCGCTTGCGGAACCAACTCTATTATTTCCTCGTTATTTTTTGTCTTCAACTTACCGGTGCTTATCGTGACTTTGGCCTTTTCGTCATGCGCTTTTTGCTCCGCGATCTCCATCTCTCGAGCCGCCTCCGCTTCCTCCGCAAAATATTCCTCGTACCTCTTTTGCGTTTTCGAGGCCTTGATCGAATCACGCGGATCTTTAAGCAGATGAACCGTAACAAAAAAGACTACTTCTGTTTTATCAATGTTATCCTGATTATACTGGAACAAATCACCCAAAAGAGGGATCCCCCCCAAAAGATCGCCAAGGATGGGGAACGTATGATCCTCCTTTGTTGTCGTTTCGGTTATAAGTCCACCGATAAATATTGTCTCGCCATCACGGACCATAACCTGTGTATCGGCCTCCCGGGAATTATACGCCATAGACACAGTGTTCTGGGCGCCGCTTACCTGCAATTCCGTAAAGGTAAGATTGCTGGAGATCTGCGGCTTAAGATCAACCGTGATCTCGCCATTTTCGTTAACATGCGGAGTAACTTCAAGTATAACTCCGACTTCCCTGGGTTCATCTTCAAATTCTACCGTGACAATAGCGGCTGTATCCGTTGACGTTTGTGACTTCTGAAGATATATATTGCTAATAACCTTGATAGTAGCCGGCTGATTGTTCAATGTCGTTATTCGGGGACTGGAAAGTATGTTCGTATTGTCCCTTTCATCAATCAGACGTAAAACCGCCTGAAACGCGGAAAAATCCAATGTTCCGAAGGTATACATATCCCCCAGCCCGGTTACTGTACTGGGAATGGCGTCTTCAATGAAGGGAAAGCCCGTAGCCCCAGTATCGATTGATCCCGGGAAAACCGGAGTGCTCGCAGAAGCTGCATCATCCCCCAAAGGCCAATACCGTGACTGGTCTCCCGACAAAAAAGGGAGATTACCGAATCTATCGAAAGGGAAAGTAGTAGGCCTTGCCGCGCCGGAAGCGGTAATAACCGCGTTCCAGTCAACCCCGAATTGATCGTTCCTGTCCAGCGTTATCTCGATAACTTTCGCTTCAAGCATGATCTGAGGCGTTTTTTTGTCAACCTTGGACAATAGATCTCGTACAATATTCTGCCTTGCCGGGATCGCCGTTACAACTATCGCGTTGGCATTAGGCAGGAATATAACTTTTTCCCCGGCATCCGCGACTATCACGGACTCCATGGCCGACACCAGACTTGTTATGTTTTTATCATTGCCCTCGGCATTTTCCATTACGTAATTCAACGGAAAAACCTCGGTAATGGGCTCTTCCGCGTGAAGCTGACCTTTGGGAATAACCCTTATTATATCGCCTTCCCTGGAATAACTGTATCCGTAGTTTCTTGTCACTATCCCCAAAGCAACTTCCCATGGCTTATTCCTCAACCGCATTGTAACTTTGGCGTCGACTCCCGGTGAAGGGATTATGTCCACCCCGCTCATCTCCGAAAGATAATGCAGCACTGTTTTGATATCCACATCTTTGAAGTTCACCGTTACATTACCGGACTTCGGCAACTGTTGCTTGATCTCACCCTTCGCCACCGGCGCAACAGAAGCAGCAACCCCGCCGGCGGCAACCCCCGCTTCCGCGTAAGCCCCCGGAGAGATCAACACATTTAGAAAACACACAACCACTAAAAGTTTCATACTTTTTTTGAAGTTTCCAGCTCTTTTTATCCCCATTGATTTCCTCCCAGTTATATTATTCATACAGAACAAGCTCATACTCTTGTTTGTCGATCTCAATAACCACAACATCCTTCCCCACCGATTGGACCGTCATGTGATCCAGGCTATCTCCCGCCTTTAAAAATTCTCCGTTTATTATCGCGATATTACCCTCGGACGAAGTTATTATTCCCTGCAGTATCACATTGCCGGGTGAAAGCGTTCCACCGTCGATACCGCCCTGCGACATTTCATCCTTAAGCCCTACAAGAGGCACAAAAGGATCTCTTGTCTCTTGCGAATCATATTCGAAAGCCATTCCCCTTCCGGGAAAACAGAACATAACAACCGCGACAAGAAGCGCGTTCTTGAGAACTTTCACCGTATACTGATTTTGGACCGTTTTAGTTCGACACATAAGTTATCATCTTGATCCTTACGTTATGCTTTCTCGGATCTCTTGAGTCCCCTTTTATTCTTAACGTATCGATCGTTATAAACCGCTTTCCTTCTTCAAGATCATTCACAAAACTACCAAGCTGATGATATCCACTTTTAGCGGTTATGCTTATAGGCATTTCGCTATAGTAGCTGACTGATTTTCCTTCTTTTATCGATCTGATCGGAGCGGGAGTTATGCTGAGAATGGAAACATCGGCCGTTTTGGCAATTGCCGAAAGTTCCTCAAGAAATTCCGGCACTTCCTTCTCTCCCGGTAGCCCTTTGGCATAACTTTCGATCTCCGCCCTTAACTCTTTCAATCGTTCTGTCCGATGTTCAAGCATCTTAAACCGTCTGTCTACTAGGGCAATTTTGTCATTTACCGTTCTTATCTCTGTGCCTGTCTTGATTAATTCAGATATCTTAGGGTTTATCAGAAGAACAAAATAAAGCGCTCCGATGGCAACCGTAACCCCCAGCATTAGATACATTCTGTTTTTTTCATCACTCAGAAGATCCTTAACCTGGTCCGGTATCATCGCGTTTATTTTACCTATCATGTTCGTCTCTTCTTCTTTTGTATGGTTTTTTCAACAGAAACCGACTCTATCGGCTTAAACTGACAGTCTAACTGAAACATCATTACACCTGTCCCCGCGACATTATGAGCTTTCATATTCTGTAGTTCTATATCCTCAAAATAGACCATGAAATCCGCGCTCTTTTTAAGGCTGCTGATAAAACGAGCCACTATCGCTGTTGCTGATTCGCTTTTTCCCAAGGCGAATCCGGCAACAAAAAGTGAATCAAGAGCGTTAACTGATTTTTTTGTTCCTTTTTTAAGCTCAAACTCTGAGAGCCACACACCCTCTATCACAGCCCGGTTAAGTCCGCTAAGCAATTTGGCCCAGTCCAGATCAGGTTTGGCTATCTTCCTTATTGACGCGACCTTTTTCTCAAGCGTAGCGATCTCGTTATAAACATTTTCCGTTTTTTCTCTTTGAGGCTGCATCTGTTTCCATCTGGACTTCAGCACCTTTAGCTCTTCTTTGCGGTTCCCCGCGAAGAACATCAATAAGAAATGCACACCGATAAGAACAGTCACTATCCCCACCAGAACAGGCATGATCGGAATATTGGGCATCTGAACCGATGACGCCTTTTTCTTTCTTACTTTTCTAAGCTCCTTTGGGAGCAGATTAAGTTCCAACATATAGTTTATCCTCTGAGTGCCAACCCGATACTGACGGCAAGCTGAGAAGCAATTGAGTCTACATCTTGTTTTGAAAGGTTTTCCGAAAGAGCTAACCCTTCCACAGGATTCCATTTTTCCACAGCTATACCCAGCTTATCACTCAAATACTCGATCACGCCCTCTTGATTTATCATCCCGCCCGAACAGTACACTCTTCCGATGCTTTTGTTATATCTGTTTTCAAAATAACCAAAAGACAGTTGCATTTCTTTTATCATGTCATCCAAAACAGATGCCGTCGCGTGTCCGACTATTTCCGTATCCGGATCCCCCAGACCCATTTTAAATTCTTCCGCCTTTTCCGGCGAAATAGATAATTCCTGACATAACATTTTGTTAATGTCCCTGCCTCCTATCTGGATCTGTCTGGTGAAGCAAGGCTGATTACCCGTTGAAACCAATATGTCCGTCTGCGAATGCCCCAGGTCCAAAAACGCTATCCCTTCATCTTCCAACGGAGGATGAGATTCAAGAAAAGCGTTAAACATGGCAAAAGGGTTATTGTCAATAACATTGATCGTCAGGTTAAGATCTCCCGCGATCTTAACCAGTTTCTCCACAAGTTCTCTTTTAGCTGCCGCCAAAAGAACACGCATTTGCCCGGGCTCAAGTGCATCTCCCAGAATAATAAAATCCAGAACCACCTCACTTACATTGAACGGAATATGCTTTTCAGCCTCAAAAACCAGAGCTTTAGCAAGTTGATCCTTGCTCATTTTGGGGAGATTGATAAACCTTACAATAACGTCGGGGCCTGAAACGGAAACATTTACTACTTCCGGATGAAAATCAATTTCATCCAGCATTTCTCTGATAAGAGCGTCTTTTTTTACGCCTTTATCCTCTAGCGGTATTCGTTTGATATTGTACGCGGTAAGCTTGGTGGTGCCGGACTCTTTTTTCACAGCGACAACTTTAATGGAATAACTCCCAATATCAAGACCGACGGAATCTTCACTCTTAGAACGACCAAATTTTATCATATTTTATTGGGGTGTGCGTTTAACGATATACGTAGTGGCCAAATATAGCTTTATATATATAAGCAAACCAATTTCATCCAAAGGTTATCACACCAATCGACTGTTGTCAAGTTGCGGGGTAAATTAGTAAGGATTGATAAAATACACAGTACTGCGACTGGAGAGTTGTGGCTCCCCTTTTTTCAGGTTATGCAAAATAACAAAATGTTGTCATCCCTACCGAACCGAACGAAGTGAGCGTAAGCGGAGGGATCTAAAAGGATCCTGCAAAACGGAACTTTCGTCATTCGGGCTGTGTCGTAATTTGTTTTGCGGATGGCCGTATACAAGATATTGTAGGGGTTCGATTCATCGAACCCGATATAACGGGCTTGATGAATCAAGCCCCTACATTACGACACGGTCTGATTGAAGCCAACTTTGTACCCGGCATAAAAGTGTGTTGTGTTCATTTGGATGATTTAAGTTTTGAAAGCAGTTCTATCGCAGGTTTGTACGACGGGTCGACAATAACAGCCTTTCTGAGCCATTCCTCGCCCTCTTTCGCCCGGCCGCTCATCAAAAAAACACGACCCAGACCATAACACGGAAGAGCTTCTTCCGGATAGAGGCGGGTAGCCTTCAGAAAACATCCTGCCCCCTCGGCAATATACCCCATTTTTACATACGCCTCTGCTAACATCAGTAAAGCGTTACAACCATAGGGGTTGACCTTAACGCTTTTTATCGCGACCTCAAGCGCTTTCGCGTCATCCCCTACCATGGAGTAAGCCCCGCAGAGAAGATACAGTGTCTCAAAATTTCCTGGATCGAGTTCAAGCGCGCGCTCAAGATATTCTATACTTTGTTCATGTTCCTTGCGCAAATAACTAACCATCGCCAGGCCTAAATATCCATTAAAGTAATCGCTGTCGAGGAGAAGCGCCTTCTTAAAATCACGTTCCGCACCGGAAATATCCCCCGTTGAGATGGCCATGCGACCTTTCGAATACCACGCGGCTGAGTCGTTAGGTCTACCTTCCGCATACTGTTTCATGGCATCCGCCGATCTCTCGAATTCACCTTCCTTCCTGAATGTTACGGCCTTGTAATATAATGCGGCTCTATCTTGCCGAGAAAACGCAAGAACACGATCGCTGAGAGATTCACCACTGCGCCAGTGTTTGTTTTGATCCATTGTCATCCCCGCGCAGAAGAACATGCAAATTAAAAGTGTTCCGAAAAATAGATATTTGCCTATATTTAAATTGCAGTATCGTTCATATACACAAAGAGCGCTCAATGCGGACAGGACAATAATGCCGCAACCCGGCAGATACAGCCAGTGCTCCGCAAACACCTTAAGTTGTCCGGCACTGAGAAAAAAAGGAACAAGCGCTATTAAAAAAAATCCAAGGGAGAACAATATCATGCGTACATTTTTTCGCAAAAGCAGTACCATAAGAACAAGCAAGCCCACTGCTCCAAAAAAAGCAGCCATCCCACCATCCAGGCTTCCCGCAACTCTCCTCAAATACATGCTACTCGGAAAAAATATTAAAGTAATGAATTCCCTGGCCATATCAAAATATCTCATAGAAAATTCTAAGACATCGATCTGTCCAAAAATACGTGAATATTTTCCTCCTAAAAACCGACCATGAAGAAAGACGTATGCGGCAACTATAACAAAGTAACCGGCATTATGTTTTACAGCCCTGACAAACCTGACTTTAAACGCCACGATATCCGTGAAAAACAACAGAAAAGCGAAGATAATTGCCGCTTCTTTAGACAAAAGCGCCGCGCCAAAAAAAATATAACTTACGCAAAAAAGGGCTCGTTTATTGCTTTTCATAAACGAGTTGTGACACAACATAGTTAAAAGCCCGAAGAAAAAGAAAAGAAGATCTGTCCTGCTCGATATGTATGATACAGCCCCCACCTGGACCGGATGGATCACAAAAAAGAACGAGGAGAACAAAGCTACAAATCGTTTCCTCGTAATATTTCTTACCAGAAAAAACAACAATAAACCGTTCGCAAAATGCAGTAAAATGTTAGTAAAATGGAATCCGGCAGGGTTCATTCCCCACAAGCGGTAATCCACGGCATAACTCAACATTTGAAGGGGACGATAGTACGCGGTACCGGTAAACCCTGAATTCAGCACATCTTGCTTGAATATTTGAAAAGACCAAAGCGGCGCTCGGATAAGAGGATTATTCACTATTATGAACTCGTCATCCCACACGAATCCGGCACTTAGTGTTGCCACATAACACGCCATACATGCCACAAAAAGAAGCAATACCACCAGGGCAGTTTCATTCCGGTTCGTTTTTTGACCTAAGATCATATGCATGCTTACTAAGATAGCACGTAGCTGAATAAAACACAAGTTTGTGGAACTTTGACATATCACATAAAATGGACGATCAGAAAATGGTCTGTTCGTACAGGCCTGATCAAAGACGAACAAATAGACAATAAAAAAGGGGTGATATTATCACCCCTTTTTATTATTTTACTCTTGGTAATTATCTCCTGATTAGAGCGCATGCGTGCTTATACCGCTCCCACACGACGGAGTACCAGACTGCCCTATGTTACCAACCGTGTACGCAACAGTTGTTGCCGGACATGTCGGCGTACTCTGGATATAATCAGTTACCAAATCTGTCATGGCCACGGCACCACCGGTTGCCAGATTACTATCCAGAGCGTACAGGGTTTTTGCCCCGTCGATCTGTTTCAGGTTCGCTACACAGGCGTTTGCCTGCGCTGTCGTACGCGCTTTAACAAAGTTCGGGATAGCGATTGCGGCTAATAGACCTATAATTGCGACAACGATCATAATTTCAACAAGAGTAAAACCGCCTTTACCTAAACGTTTCTTCATTTCAATCACCTCCTTTCAAAGAACATTTATTCGGAAGGTTTTTTACTACACCCTCCTAATATGAAGTATACCTGTACTTTCGACAAAATACAAATCGTTAAAAATTGAAATAGTCATACCATAGCGTTTGTTACGTTTTTTCCGCAGGGGACTGTCCCAAACAAGCGAAGCGAGCGCGTGGACTGTCCCCGTTACTACGATGCCTTACATGTTAATCAACGATGACATTTTAAAGATCGGCAAGAACATACAAACAACAACTCCGCCTATTACGATACCAAGAAAAGCTATAACAAGTGGTTCTATAAGGCTTGTCAGACCATCAACGGAAGCATCAACCTGTTCATCGTAAAAATCGGCTATCTTGGACAGCATCTTCTCTAATTCACCACTCTGCTCTCCGACCGCGACCATGCGCGTAACAAGAGGCGGAAATATCCCGCTTTTTTCCATCGGGGTGGCTATACTTTCCCCTTCCCTTACACTGTTTTTTACGTTCGTTATCGACTTCTCAACAGCGACATTTCCGGATGTTTTAGCCACAATTTCAAGCGCGCCCAGGATCGGAACTCCACTTTTAACAAGAGTGCTTAAAGTACGCGTGAATTTACTTACCGCGACTTTCTTGAACAGTGGACCAAAAACCGGGAGTTGCAACTTCAATTCATCTATTTTTAACTTTCCCCCCGGGGTGACAATATACCATTTTATAAAAAGAACAAAGCCTACAGCTCCCATAATACAAAAACCGAAATACCGTTGCATGGTCTCACTTATTGTTATTAAAATCTGCGTTGGGATGGGTAAATCGGCACCGAACCCCGAAAATATATCTTTGAAGACCGGAACCACTTTCAATATCATAAATAGTGTTATCGCAATTGCCATAAAAGTTACGACTGACGGGTATATAAGCGCTGATTGTATTTTCTTTTGAAGGGCGTTGGTCTTCTCCATATATGAAGCTACACGTTCTAAAACGTCGTCTAACGTACCACTCGACTCCCCCGCTTTTACCATGTTCACAAAATATTCCGAAAATATCTTAACATGTTTTTCCATAGCCTCTGAAAGACTGGCTCCCGTATTCACCGCGTCGCGCATATCAAGAAGTGTTCTATTGAATCCGGGGTTGCTGGTCTGGTCCGCCAGCGTATCTATCGAACCTACGATAGTTATTCCCGCCGCCGTCATTGTAGCCATCTGACGGGTAAATACAACAAGCTCCTCCATTGACACTTTTACCTTGCCACTCCCAACGGGGGTTGAAAAAATCGCCATTCCCTTGCCCGCCTTCTCAAGCTTCAGTATCAACATTTCTCTTTCTCTCAAAGCATCAAGAGCGGCCTTTTTATCCGCGGCTTCTATCTCGCCCTTCATCGTGCGGCCGGTTTTATCTTTGGCTGTGTATGTGAATTTTGGCATCTGTCTCCTTACTTTACGATACTTATAGACTCATGCAAAACGCTGTTTTTTTCAATCAGACCGTGTCATAACGTAGGGGCTTGATTTATCAAGCCCGTTATATCGGGTTCGATAGATCGAACCCCTGCACTATACTGTATGCGGCCATCCGCAAAACGAATTACGACACAGTCCGAATGACGAAAGTTCCATTTTGCAGGATACTTTACGATACTCTATATACTTCCTCAAGCGTCGTCCATCCTTTCAGAAACTTTCTCATCGCGTTATCC
>JAJRVD010000080.1 GCA_024277375.1 Candidatus Omnitrophota bacterium
AAGTGTGGGTTATTGGGTGTATGGGATAATTCAATATATAGATACCGTAAAGCAACCAACAGGTGCGCCGTCTTCCCCCATGGGGGAAGAGATCAAAGAACTGGAACATGAAAGTGCCCAATTATCTTGACACTACTAAAAGGCCTAAATGTTTGACTTTCTCTATCTATCGGTGTACTTTATATAAAGGTGACTAAAACATTAAGGTATACTCAAATGAACGAATCGTTAAGAAAATCAGGAATAGAGCTTATAGGAGACGTCCCTTGGGGAAAACACCTTTGTGTCTTCTATAAATACGATACCGAGCTACATGATCTTCTGGTTCCCTATTTCAAGGCCGGGCTTGAAAACAATGAGCTCTGTGTCTGGATCACTCCCGACATAGAAACCCTCAAACATTTGAAAATCATTCTTGCCTCAAAGATAGAAAACTTTGACCACTATCTCAAAAGTGGACAAATGAGACTTGATACTTGCGTAAACCATTATTTTCCCTCCGGAATATTTACAGCCCATGAAACTCTTCAAAAATGGGTCGAGTTTGAAAATGAAGCATTAAAACTTGGATTCGATGGTCTGCGCGCGTCAGGAGATAGCAGTTGGGCCACTGAAGAAAAATATTGGATAAATCTTGACTATTATGAAACAGAAGTACAAAAAGCACTAGGCTCTCACAAAATGATAGCTGTCTGTTCCTACCATACCGATACCTTAAAAATGCATCAGCTCATCAATACCGGTTGCAACCACCATTCCATCTTAGTCACAAAAAACGAAAAATGGGAAATGTTACAGCCGGAAGCCTTTCAGAAGATGAAGAAGTAAAAAGCGTACATCGTACAGCGTGTAAGGTATGTAGTGCCTCTGTCGGCGCGTTTTGTCATCCTGAGCGAGGCCCGAAGGGCCGAGCCGAAGGATCTCAACCCCTCAAACTCTGGATCCCAAAATCCCAGATACACGGGATACGTCTGAAAAACAACGTTTTTGAGGTTTATGTAGCAGCGGAAATACTTTAATAAAAGCGTATTGTAGCCTATAACAATTTTAATTGGTGTCTATCCCTATTTGTTCCTATATTTTTCTACATTTACTAACAAACGCGCCCATTTCTCTATCAATAGAGGTTGTATGTCCCACAAACCATTTCACCAAAAACATAAGCACTTCACCCATCTGGTCTCTATTTGCCTCAATACCCTGGGTTTTCTTGCCTAACTCCTCGATAATCTTTTTGTGCGCCATCTTCTGCTCATGATATTTAGGATATGCATAAGTTTGCATTAATAACTCTTCACTTTGAAAATGAAAATTTGCGTACCTCTTTAACTCACCCATTAAATCATTAATTTTTTGGGTTTCTGCCTCTTCCTCCATCAATTCATGTATTCTCGCTATGATCTTCAAAAATCTTTTATGTTGAGAATCGACCTCCTCAACCCCGATCAAATAATCATCATGCCATTCAAAATTAATTTTTTACCCTCCTTATGACCCATCAAAACCCAATATTCCCATAATTATACCTGATCAAAACCATAATAAAAAACGAATATATTCTTCGGTTCGACCTTGCTTCGCGGTCGTTATCCCGAACGCTTACATCTAAAATACGGGCATACTCGTACACTTCAAGTTCATCCTTTCGATACCTTTTTCAGTTCATTCAAAAAATCAGGGTTAACTTTATATTTCAGTTCTACGGCTCTTTTCACGTCTTTTTCGCTTTTTTCATATTCTTCTTTTAAAAAATATGCGATCGCGCGGTTATTATAAGCCGTGGCGCTTTCCGGGCAGATCTCTAAAGCCTTATTGAAATCCAAAACCGCTCTATCCAGATCGCCTTTAGCGGCATATGCGTTACCACGGTTGTTATAAGCCGATACATTACCGGCGTCAAGTTCCAGTGCTTTGTTGAAATCAGCAATAGCCCGGTCAAGATCACCTTTACACGTGTAAAGAAACCCCCGGTTATTGTACGCCGAAGCCTTCGGAGAATAGTTCTTTATCGCTTTATTGAGACAGGCGAGACTCTTCTCAAAGTCGGCCCTGCAGGCATAGGCAAGTCCTTTCTCTAAACATTCCTCAAAAGTCCCCTTATACATTTCCTTCGCGCGAACATTATTCGCAAAGAAAAATATAAATATCATGATAGATAAAATACAGGTTCTCATTCTTTTCGCCTTACCACCCTGCCAAGTTGGTTTTCCGCAGTTGTAAAAGTTATTTTTTCCCAATCCGGATATACCTTCTCGATAGCGTCTTGGATCGAATCTACCCCTGTCTCGACGAGTTCCCGGTTTGACATAAAACGATAGCTACCTTTCTCTTTCCAGATGCATATTGCATGCGCATAATTCAAGTCTTGAAATTTTACAATAGCGATCTCGCATTTGACCCCAATGTTATCCAGCATCTCCTGGCTCAATATGGCAAAATCCTCACAATCACCCTTCTTCAATCTTACCGTCTCTTCTGCTTTCTGCCAATAATCGAGCATCTCCCATTCATAGACGAATTCACTCGTAAGCCATTCCGCTACGTTTCTCGCCGTCCGAATAGCAGGAGGACCCCCTCCCTGCGACTGGGCAAAACATATATTAGGTAAGAGAGTAATCGTAAGAAATATAATTATTTTCCTGTACATACTCCTATAATTTTAGTCCCGAGAGAGCGGCTTTGCAAGAAGAATAGTTCTCCCCGGTCATTCCTTACACATAAAGCACTCCTCAAGCGCGAGAGCGCCATAAATAAAAAGGGACAGTCCACGTGCGGCTTCGCCGCTTGGGACAGTCCCCTTTTATTTATGGCGGAGGAGGTAGGATTCGAACCCACGGTGCATTGCTGCACAACGGTTTTCAAGACCGCCGCGATCGACCAACTCTGCCACTCCTCCGCTTTATACTAATCTACGCTGTTCGCAATCAGGCTTTATCGTAATTCGTTTTGCGGATGTCCGCATACAATATAATGTAGGGGTTCGATTCATCGAACCCGATGTAACAGGCTTGATGGATCAAGCCCCTACATTATGGCACAGTCTGAATAACGAGGGTTTTGACCTTCGCTATTATAATCCGAACCACAGAATATGTAAACCAAAGTCTGCTTTTCTTAGGGGACAGTCCCCTAAGAAAAGCCTAACCTACTCTCAATTTATTTATCATACTTACTACCCAATCTATCCCATAATTGTATGTCTCAATCGAATAGTCCTTCGATGAATACAAAAAACTTTTAAAAGACACACCATCAAACATCGGGGAGAAAACAGCCATAGTTATTAATAAATTCGCGAGAAAGATAAGAATGATCGAAAAAACAAACCCGGATTTTAGAATATCGGACTGCTCTACTTTTAAGACTTCTGCCGTCATGATAAAATGCAATGCCATGGTGAACCCGATCAGAAAAACGAACATATCCGACATGTACGGGACACCCTTTCCGATCGCCCTCAGCACAATGAATATAATCCCGAGAAATATAGTATGTATCGGAACAAAGTAGGGACTTAACTCTATAAAAAAATTTGTTTTCGACGTTACCACATTGCCTCCGGAAGGCGTGACTTTAAATGAAACGACATGCCCTCCGCACATCCATGTCGCGAAAACGTGTACCAATTCATGGCCCAACACGTAAATATATACCGGTCTCATAACTATCACATGAAATAAAAGATATACCAGTACTCCCCTTTCAAGCATATGCAGTATACCGCTAAACATACCTATGCCGGATATCTGTCCGTAAAAAGCTTTGGCTGTTCCTATGGCTAGAGGAAAGAGTAGGAGACCGATTATAGTTTTGAGTGTTTTTGATAACATTATGCTATTTTATCCGCGCCGAAATATGACCTCAGTGGTTCAGGAATAGTAATTGATCCATCTTCATTCTGATACGTTTCCAGAATGGCTATAACCAACCTTGGCAGTGCCACTCCGGATGCGTTTAATGTATGTACATATCTCGCTTTCTGCGTTTTATCTTTTGGTTTGTATTTTATATTGGCGCGACGTGCCTGAAAATCCGTAAAAACCGAACAGCTTGATACCTCTAGCCACTTTTTCGTCCCCGGCGCCCATAATTCTATATCATAACACTTGTGTGCCGCGAAACTTATATCCGCGGTACATAGAGAAAGAACCCTGTACGGAAGCCCTAACCTGATTATAATGTCCTCTGCATCTTTAAGTAAGGTTTCATGCTCTTCCATTGAATCTTCCGGACGGGTAAACTTTACCATCTCAACTTTGTCGAACTGATGTATTCTAATAAGCCCCTTTGTGTCCTTCCCGTAAGAACCTGCTTCTCGCCTGAAACACGGTGTGTACGCCGTATATTTTACAGGTAGGTCCTCTTCCCGCAGAATTTCATCTCCGTGTATATTTGTTACAGGCACCTCCGCTGTCGGTATCAGAAAAAAGTCTTCATCTTTCAACTGGTACATATCCTCTTCCAGCTTGGGTATCTGTCCAGTGCCGCGCATGCTTTTACGGTTTACCATAAAAGGCGGCGCTATTTCCTTGTAGCCATGCTCTTCGGTATGAACATCCAGCATATAGTTTATAAGCGCCCTTTCAAGCTTGGCGCCCCTTCCGACAAAAAGAGGAAACCCGGAACCGGTTATCTTCGCGCCTCGTTCCAGATCAAAAAGATCATTGATCTTACCCAATTCCAGGTGATCTTTGGGCTCAAATGAAAACTCTTTTATTTTGCCTACTTCTTTGAGAAGTTTATTGTCTTCTTCCGAGGTCCCGAGGGGAACGCTCTCGTGTGGAATGTTTGGGATGCGTTCCAATACGAAACGATACTCTTCTTCAATGCCTCTTAACTTATCATCCAGAACACTGATCTTCTCAGTTAATTCTTTAACTTCAGACTTCGCGGACTCGGCGTCTTTTTTCTGCTTTATCAGTTCGCCTATCATTTTGGAGGCTTCATTTTTTTTGCTTTTAAGCTCCTCGACATCCTTGACTACCTCTTTTCGGGCTCCGTCCAGCTTCAAAAATTTATCCGCAAGGTCTGCTTTGTCGTTTCGATCTTTCAACGATTTTTTTACCGCGTCAATGTTCTCTCGTATAAATTTAGGGTCTAACATATATGTGTCCTTTCTTTTGATGTAATTATATCTTCTTCGCCTGCATTATGCAAATATTACGCACCTCCCACTCTGCACCTGAAATTTTACCCTTTAATTACCCCCAATGGCCGCATCCGCGCTATCTTTTCACTAATTCCCGCTTTATGCACAATATCAACAACATCCATAACGTTTTTATACGCCTCCGGCGCTTCTTCCTGCACTGTTTCTCTGCCTGTATATCTTACCGTTATCCCCTGACCAGCAAGTTCCCGCGCAATAGACCGTCCCCGTGTCGCTTTTATCGCCGCCCTCCGCGACATACGCCTGCCGGCTCCATGACAAGTTGAGTAGAACGTCTCTTCCGCTTTTTTCGTGCCGGCCAATAAATACGAACACCTTCCCATGTCACCCGGGATAATAACAGGCTGGCCTGTTATTTGATATTTTTGCGGCAAGTCCGGATGTCCCGGCGGAAAAGCCCTGGTCGCGCCTTTACGATGAACACATAACAATTTTTCTTTTCCGTCTATTGTATATTTCTCAATCTTCGCGATGTTATGCGCGACATCATACACCAGGTGCATTTCCATTGACTCGGCGCTTGCTCCAAATACCTGTTCAAAGGCCTTCCGGGTCAAGTGCGTTATCACCTGCCGATTACACCAGGCATAATTCGCGGCGCATCGCATAGCTCCCAGATAAGCCTCCCCTTCAGCGCTTTTAACCGGAACACAGGCAAGCTGTCTATCCGGAACATTTATATTGAATTTGCTTAATAACTTAACCATCTGAGCGGAATAATCTGTACAGATCTGGTGCCCGAACCCGCGGCTGCCTGTATGTATCATCACGGTTATTTCACCTTTTTTCATGCCGAAAATTCCCGCTGTTTTTTCGTTATACACCTCATCTACCACCTGCACCTCAAGGAAATGATTACCTGACCCTAAAGTACCGGACTGATCACGGCCTCTTTTGTCTGCCCTTTCAGAAACCTTTGACGGGTCAGCACCTTTTACACTCCCGGATTCTTCACAATTATCAATATCGCTCTGCCAGCCATAACCGTTGTCAACGGCCCATTTGGCCCCACCGGTCATAATGTTTTTTTCTCCTTTGGCATTCACTTTGACCTTACCGGTAGAACCAACTCCGGCAGGCACTTTCATGAAAAGTGTATCACTGAGACGTTTGACATGAGGCTTCACATCACTGGCCGTCAAATTTGTGCGGATCAACCGCACGCCGCAATTTATGTCAAACCCGACTCCTCCCGGCGTAATAACGCCGCCTGCTTCTACGTCGGTGGCAATAACACCTCCGATAGGAAGACCGTACCCCCAATGTATATCAGGCATTGCCATTGACGCTTTAACTATTCCGGGAAGGTGCGCGGCATTCGCTATCTGTTGCGGAGCGTTATCATCAACCACACTTTTAAGCATTTTCTCGTCTGAAAATATCACACCGGGTACACGCATCCCGGGCATATAGCTCTCAGGGATACGCCACCTGTAATCGTCTATTTTTTCCAGTTTTACGGTAAATAAATTTGCCATTTCGTTCTACTATCGGTTTTTAACTGGTCAGCATAAGAATAATACCTTTTCTTATCATCATCACCGCGATGGCCGCCAATAGTAAACTTATTATTTTGGCAATCGCCCTCGCTCCGGCATCACCGAGTATTTTGACAAAGAAATCCGCGGTAAAAAGGAGTGCTCCAAGCAACCCAAGATTGGCTACGACCGATACAAGCGTCGGCACAAGCCCGTAGGCATCAAGCATCAAAAGCGATGTGGTCAAAACGGCGGGACCGACAATAAGCGGAGTCCCAAGCGGCACGAAACCAAGATCCCCTGTGAACATACGCTTTTTGTTTGTCGGATTTAATAGCTCGATAATAGCTATACAGAAAAGCAGGGCACCGCCGGCGACCATAAAATCGGCTACAGTAATACCAAGAAGTCGGAATACAGCTTTACCAAGAAAAACAAAACTCACGGCAAGACAAATAGCGGTAATAAGGGACTTAATAACAACATCCCGTCGTTCTTTCACCGTCATCTTTTCAGTAAGAGACACGAACACGGGAAGAATACCTATAGCATTCACTGCCACGAATAACGGGATAAAAGCCAAAATTATCGTCCTGAACATAAACCCTCTCTTTCTTTTTTATTATACATCAAACACTACCGTTACAGTGTATCCTTTTTCGGTTTTTTTGATCTCAAGATCATGATATGTAGCGGCTTTTATCTCCGTATGCAATCTATCAGCGCTATCTATTTTTTGTCCGCGTACTTTGGCCTGTAAAGAACAGGCCTGACTGTTACTTGTAACCTTAAATGTCGTAAAAAGAATCCGTTTGTCCAAAAACGCGTATAAGAGCTCGTTAAGCCACCCGACAAGAAGGCTTTCCAGGTCTGGAGCTTCAACCTCTATCCGGACAACTTCCTCTTTAGCGACACTTTGAAGATCCGCCATCATATCGAACATACAGAATGCGGCATTTTCAAACAATTCTTCGATAGTTTTGCCGTATATTACTGCCGCGAGGTCCGCTGTATGTGAAATTTGTTCATATTTTTTCATTTTTCACCCTTTAGGTATGACTCTATTAAAATAAACCACTACCGTCAAGACTTTTCCGTTAAATCGACTCAAAATGTAGGATTTTTGTTGACTTAACAAGCGTTGTTTAGTATCATAAAAGCCTCGATTGTTCGCATCTCTCGTAACCATGGTTATTTAGAAGCTACTCACTATACACATTATGAGAAATTCACCTATCAAACTTGTAATAGTATCGACATTTCTGATTTTTTCTTTAGGCGCATGCTGTTACGCGAACAGTTCTCCACCGAAAGAGACCGACACTCTCGGAATATATAATATTTTCCAAACCCCCTCCGGTCCCAAAGATATACGATTTACCACCGGTGCGCTAAAAATAACTGAAGAGCTTCTCTTGATCCGCACGAAAGAAGCTAACCTTAAAAAAACAATACGAGATCAATTCCGAAACGATCAAGATATTCTTAACGCGATCACTTTCAGTAAAGTTTCGATAGAAAAAAACTTTATCAGTTTTTCTTATACAAGATATGATGGCGAATATCTTGTTAATATATGTCTTAGTAAAGATCTCGTCTCAATAAAACAAGACGGCGAAAACTGGATAACCACGGGAAGATTTGCCATTCATTCACAATTACTACCCCCCGTAAAACTTGCTTCGCCTGAAAATAGCGTTCCTGAAGAAGCATACGTCTTTGATTACGACGGAACTTTGGCGGAACGCAACCAGAACATCTCTGACAAAATGGTTAAACGTCTTGCGCGTATATTGCTGCACGGCAAAAGTGTCGCGGTTCTCTCCGGAAAGCCCGTTGAAGAGATACACCAATACGGAATAACAATATCAAAAAACATGAAAAATGCGCTATCGAACTATGGAATCCCGGGAAAAGAGCTACATTCATACCTCAACAACCTATCCTTCTATATGTCTGGCGGCGCTATAAGGTATATTGTAAATAACGAAAATGAATTTGAAGAAGATCCTGACTATCCTATTTCTTTCCCTGAAAATTATTTTGGGCCTGATGGAGCTATAACCAAACATATTGGCACCGCTAGCAAAAGTTATGTAAAAGGAGCGCTTATCCCGAGTCTGGCAAAATATACGAACCAGGAAGAATACAACAAAAAGGCCTTTCTGGAATCCCGACTAACAAACAACGGAAGAATTGTTGGTCTTTCTCTACGAAAAATCAAGCCTTTAGGGTTTAACGGTGCCGACTACCGCGAAAGCATTGCTTCACAATTACGTGTTAACCTTTCAAAAAATCTCTATATAGATCCTGCCGGCAAAACAAGCATCGACATCACACTCGTACAAAAATCCTACGCTATCAAAGACCTATTTAAACGTGGCCATAAAAGGGTCTTTTATTTTGGCGATGAACCGGAAGGCAACGATAAAAGCGTTAAAGTAATGTCTTCAAATGCCGCATACGTCATCAAAAATCGGAAACTTTCATTTGTTGATATTAAGGTCAACGGTAAAACACAAAGAGAAAACGTAAAAAAAACAGAAAGACTTTTAGATGTCTTTCTATCACGTTTTTCAGAAGAAGAAAAAATGGATAAGATCCATAAAACGAATATGTCCCTTTTGCCTCCAGTCGCTCAAGACACAACACTCGTCCATCTTATCTCAACAGATCTTATCCCTAAAGTATCTCGGAATGATTTTATGAATGTAGTACGCGATATGAACGATATTTATCAAAAGGAAAAAATAGTAGTCATTACCGATGGTCAGAAACACCATCTTACTCCTTTTCTTGTTAGCCTGAGCCATAAATATGGGACTAAGATAAATGTTACCGCGGCGTTCAGCAGTAAAGACGATATCAAATTGTTACCGGAAAACATAAAAAAAGCACTTGTCTTTGAGGGGGAACTCTCCGACTTCCGTCAACTTGAAGGGATTTTCGCTGCCTTGCGCGCTCTTCATCAGAACAATACTCAAGCGCTTCTGGAGCTTTATTCTATCCTTGCGAACGAACCTTTCACCGCCTTTTCTGAAGATGATATCCTGGCTTGCATAAACGACCCGGAAGAACTCGCGAAGAAACTTACGTTTTTTATCGCTCCACCTGACAAATACGATACAGAGATCTTCCGCGACTTGCACAAAAAAATGCTTAATTTTATTCAAGCAGCCTAACAAATTTTCTATTTTGAATGTATTCGCCTCGCGGAATTGCGCGAACAAATATTATGCGCTTAACTTATCCCTTATACTTTAAGGCTTTCTCTATTTTAGCGATAAGATCTGTTTCTTCTATGGGCTTTGTTAGATAATCCACAATTCCCAACTTATACGCTTTAAGCCTGTCAACATTTTTATCTAAGGCGGAAAGAATTATAACAGGAATATTTCTCCCTAGAGCATCATCATTAAGCATCTTACAAGCATCCATTCCGTCTACTCCCGGCATAAGCACATCAAGAACAATAAGATCGGGTTTAAATGCATGTACTTGCGCTATAATGTCTTTTGCGTTTGGCACGGCCAGAACTTCATATGGGCCTACTTCTTCCAAGTTTATTTTAGTTATCGCGAGAAAATCTCTCTCATCATCAACAACCATTATCTTCTTTTTTTTCTCCATATCGTCACTCTCCAAATATTCTTAAAATAATCGTAGCTTTAGTGCTCTTCCCCTCCTCACTCTCCATTTCTAAAATTCCATTATGCATATCTATTATGTTCCTTGTCACCGATAACCCCAAGCCGGTTCCTTCCTGAGGTCCTTTCGTGGTAAAAAACGGATCGAAAATGTTTTTCATCACTTCTTCCGACATCCCCATCCCCGTATCTCGTATTTCCACTATTATTGCTTTCTCCCCGATCTTAAAGCGATCTTCATTTCTTCTTCCCACCTTATTCTTAAGCTCCTTCATTTGAGTTAGATAGGAGCGAATAATAAGCTTTCCGCCATGTGGCATCGCTTGGATAGAATTTAAAAATATATTTACAAATACCTGTTCCATCTTCCCTTTGTCGACAAACACTTTCGGTAAACCATCTTCGAGATCCTTAATGATCTCGATCTCCTCAAGTTTTATCCTGTGCTGGATTAAAAGCAAAGAGTTTTCCAAGATAGGATTTATCTGCTCTGGTTGTGGGTTCAATACTGCCGCCCTGGAAAAGTCAACGAGGGTACATATGATATTATCCGCTCTTTTTATGTTGGCTTTTATCATATTCAAAACATCCTGATCTCGTTTCTCTTTGGGTAAGTGTCTGGCTAAATACCCGACTCCCTGCATTATTATTCCCAACGGGTTTTTAACCTCATGAGCCACGCCGCTTGCCAGCTGGCCAACTGCATTAAGCTTTTCCGCCTGTATCAACATATTTTGCATTTCTTTTAATTTTTTGTTGGCAGACTCTAATTCAAGTGACTTTCTTTTCTCCATAGCTATTGTTGCCGTCGCCGACGCGAGCTCTTTCTCCTTGCGGACAAGTTTCTTTAGATCTTCTGTCATCCGATTGAAACTTCTTGATAGATCTCCTATTTCATCTTTTGTTTTAACCCAGATTTTGCATTAGAAAAACCGAGGGTTGATGTATAATATTGTAAGTGATGATGTGGTCGTCAATTACAATAGCTTAATCTACAAAAGGGGCTGTACTGAAATGGTGCATTCAGATTTAGTATCAAAAAGTAA
>JAJRVD010000081.1 GCA_024277375.1 Candidatus Omnitrophota bacterium
AAAAGAGGAAGAAAAGAGATCCTAAAATTGTCTGTAGTGCCGAAAAGAAGGGTTTGGCTTGATGGGTTATTCAGCAATTTGGTGCATTTAGCGGCACCGTTCCCATTAAAAACTGAATCCTAATGCAAAATCTGGGTTTATGTACTACATCCATCCCACCCATAGAGGCCAGAAATGTATGGATCTTGATCTTATCCTTTCCCAAAAAAACGTCTAAAGTCTTATTAATTTTAGCAAGTGACACATTACGGAAAAGTTCTTTTGGCAGAACAAGATCAGTCGGGATTTTAACAATATCGTTAAAATCCTTCCCTAAAACGCGCCCAGTGCGGCATAAAGCCCGGCTTCCGCGTCTGTTTTGTCGTAGTCTATTTTTACAACTACCGGTTCCGGGTTTAGATCCGCGACTTTGTGTAAAGTAATGTCCTCTATATCCGTTATATCATCCGGGAAATCCAGATGATAAGTATCCCTGGCTGCTGCCACACCCATATAGACTCTCGTTGTTTCAACAGTAATACCCATCTTATCAACGGTAAAAATATCCCCATTGTAGAGTTTAACCTGGTTGCCGGTATTTCTATCTACCACAAATTCACCTCCCGTAGAGAGAACTGCCGTACCACCAAGAACAGTACCTGACCACACCCGGTTTCCGACAATACTCAAGAACTCTCTAAAATTCAGTTTACCTCCGATAAGCTTTACCACCTCGTTAAGTTCACCTGTATCTTTATTAAAGATCGCCCGCACTTTAACGTCGGGAAACATTTTTTCTTCTTGCAGATCAGCTAACGCAGTATTCTCGTCCAGTTCAACGCCCTGTGATGGCGCAGCCATTGAGGCTTCTTCTTTTTGGGCGTTCAGGATTTCTTCGGCTTGTCGCGCGATTTCAGACATGGTAGATTCAAGCCCTATCGTTCCCTCATCTTTTTTCTTCAAAAGCTCCTCGCGTTCTCTTTCCAATTGTGCTTTTGTTATCTCTAAAAATTCTTCTTTTCCCATCGAAGGGTTCTCGCCAAGCACCGTGCGTTCGTATCCTTGACCGTTCTTTTTAAGCATTAAAGTGTACGGGTCATTACGGATCTTTCTTCGATCCGGATATGCATACCCTCTTATTCGTATGCCGGCTTTGCTAACACGAGTCTTACCCCCGAGATCTTTAAATTTTTGCCAGCTCATACCTTTGTCTGTCGAAACATGCGCGAATACGCATCCGTCTTCTTCCTGCCTCTCTATAAACGAAATACCCTCTTTGAGCAATTTGCTAAGTATATTATGCCCGGTAAACCAGATACCGTTTATACCGTTAGCCTTATATATTTTAGCGAGGCCGACTTCTTCAATATACTCTTTGATATGTTTTGGTTTGATCCTTGTCGTATTATCCGCGTACCAGGAATTTACTATGGTGAGAGCTTCATGTACCTCCGATAACGGCTTACTAATATCCCTTATATCTTCCTGCATACGTTCCAGCCCTTTCCAAACTTCGGCGCCCTCATAAGTTACACCTTTATATGTAACTCGCATTAGGCCGGTTTCCATATCGATAGGCAGCCACCCATGAGTATAAATATTACCATAAGCGTCTTTCCTGTATAACGTAAAGTTCTCCCTATAAAAGCTGGCAAGATCCTGCAAATGCGGATTCTTGATATAGTTCGACTGGTTCCAAATATCGGCACTTTCCGATTTATTAAGCTCTTCAATAACGCTTGTTCCCCACCCTTTATGAGAGGACCAGTCTTTACCCCACCATTTGGCTGATGTATAAGCCTGATGATTTATATCGTTAATCACTTTCCAATGCCAGCTGTCTTCTTCCAACGCTCTATTCAAACGATCGCGGACTATATCGGTAGCCTGTTTCGTGTAATCTCTTAATTCCGTCCAAACACTTATTCCATGCGGCGTATCTCTGCTGCCGGCCATTTGAAGGATGGCCTCAAGTTTGTTCAGTTTCTCTTCCCACCATTGCACGGACATCAACCCGATGCTGTTGAACCCTGTGTATACGTTTATGTACTTGTTGTTACCTTCGTCATAAAGACCGGTTAATTTTTCCCAAAGGTCTCTCTCTTCATCACCAAGCTGGTCCCTTATCTGTTTGAACGTTCCCACAAAGCCTTCACGAATATCCTTTGCATTACCATCAAATATGGTGTCCTGGAGCTCTTTCTGCGCGGCATTATACTCCGCCAGTTTTTCTGTCCACCAGCCGGTTCTGTCTTTAGCGATATCAGTGTCATTCCAATGTTCCTTAACCAAATCGTCCGATTCAGTGTGCCCATAAAAGTTATAGCCCTCATATGTCGGGAGACTGAATCCCGAAAGGTTAAGAAGCGCCCACAAGTCATGGTTTCCCGTGACATACTCCGCGACTCCGAGACGAACCAGTTCTTCCGCGGCACGAAAACATTTCACGCCATAGGCTCCCCTGTCAAGAAAATCACCCAGCAAATAAAACATTACTCCTGACTCTTTTATGTCAACCTCTTGATCTATAAGTTGTTTTTTGATGGACACTTTCGGGAAAATTTCGTGGTTTAATTTAACATCTTTGCCTGTTCTGGCAGATACGGCATCCGCTACATAATCAAGGAATAACTTTATTTCTCCGTGATAATCCGAAATTATCGTTATTTCCGGCAGCACACCGGATCCCGGTTCATTCTCTTCTTTTTCTATTTCTCCAAGCAGACCATTTATTGTCTCTATTCTATTCTCAGGAGGTCCTCTCGTCTCCTGAGTTTTATTGGTGAAAGACGCGCCGAAAATGTTTTCATATAACCTTGTGATCTCATTTTCAAATTGTTCCTTAAGGGTCCGAACGGACCCGAACGCGAAAACATCTTTCAGCGAATTGATTTTTTCCCCGGCCTTCTCTATAGCGGCTGCCAGCCGACCTTTCACCTTGGGATCAGACTTGAGAAGCTGCTCCTTATAATAAACACTACCAAGCTCCGCCAAAAAAGATCGAATATCACTATCAGGTTGAGAATTTATAAAGTCCTCTTCATCTACGCCTTCCGGAACATCCAGAAGCCCTAAAATGCTGAGAATATGCTTGTATTCGTGTCTTCCAAAAGTTTCCAGGCCATCTTTATGACTTGATATCTTTTTATAGTTCTCGTCCGTTATATAATAATTTTTTTCGACATCCTCAAGGTTGTTTTTAGCCGGATCGAAGTTCTTTTTTGTTCCGTTTGTTCCCGGGTGGCATACGACATCATATATCGCCCGGATCTCATCTTCCGTAAGTTCGGGACATCTTCCTATAAATCGTTTTAAATAATATTTATATTTCGCCGCGTCCATGACAAAAAAGGTGCCATCTGTCGCGGCATCGGATATTTTTCTGTATTTTTTCTTGGTTCTAATTGCTGCTATGGCTTTATCTATAATGGTTGCTTGCAGCGTACTCAGTTTCTTTTTCGCACCCAAACTTCCCGCCTGAACACCGGGGGTTTTCCTGAGATCTATTACTTTCTTTTTCAGTACTTTCTTTAATTCGCCTTCTATAAGGTCTTTCTGCTGATTGAATATTTTCGTGTAATCACCCGTAGCACCTTTCCCTTCTAAATATTTCCAAAGTCCGGCACCTACGATCTCCAGATAAAAACTATGTATTTTCTGTTGGTTGGTCCTCTCTGCGATCAGTTCATATAATGCCTGCTCCGGATTTTCTTTCTGCTCTTTTGCCCAAACACCTAACAGGTCTTCGATAGTTGCGTCTAACCATTTAGACGTAGTTCTATTCACCATGCCCTCAGCGGCTTGCGGGATACTCTCAAAATATGCTTTAAA
This sequence comes from Candidatus Omnitrophota bacterium, assembly GCA_024277375.1. GTDB lineage: Bacteria > Omnitrophota > Gorgyraeia > Tantalellales > Tantalellaceae > JAJRVD01. Next base: position 3,811 of record JAJRVD010000081.1, read on the forward strand.
CTCCTCTTGGGTATCTTCATTGTTCCTGTAAAAAGCACCCGGAAGAGGTGAAAGGTTTATCCCCTCAGTCACAAAGGCAGCGTTTTTGCTCTCGGCCGCGGCAAAACTTACGTTGTAAAATGAAAAAGTCAACACTAAGAGAGTGCTGACCGCTTTAAAAAATATGCTTTTTTTGAACTTGCTTCCTGTCATGATGTTTTCCTTTTGTTTGCGGTGTAGGGGCACGGCGCGCCGTGCCCCTACCTATGAAATTAGATCCTTCGACTCAGTCGCTATCGCTCCCTCGCTCAGGATGACATGCGATAAAAATACACACCGGGTCTGTAACAGACCCGGTGTGTATTTTTATATTACAGTGCGAATAGTACTTTTTCGAGGTTTCTTATCTTCTGGTATAGATCGATCTTATCCATTGGGATACTTATCAATACCTCGTGTACTATGTTTTTCAGCCAGTCGATAGAATTTCCGATCATCGGGCCTATTTCATACGCTATATCTCTGTTTTCCATAGCGGCCGATCTCAACCTTGAAAACGACATAAGATAATACAGGCTTTCATCGCTTACTTCTTTTCCCGTAAGCGCTTTGATAACTACCTTCATGTCTTCAGCGATCGCCGATCTATTCATCACATCTTCAGGTGTAATAACTCCCTGAAAAAGCGCGAGGCCGGCGAGATAGAGAGGAAAAGCATCCGTTTTCGCTATATTTTCAACGGTTTCATTATCTACTACCTGGAACGTCACACTTTTAAGGAATTCATTGAATTCCGCGTCATTTTCAGCTTTTTTAATGGCCTCTTCGTGCGCCGTTTTCGCTACAAGAACCACCGCGTTCTCCGTCGCGGTAATAAGAGATTGAGTCCTGGCATTATCCAAACCTAACAGATCGTCATAAGCCACAGCATTGAGCATCTCTGTCGATTTACCAAACGCTTTGTTTATGGATCTTTTAATCCCCTTGACCCCATCGGTACCGACGATCCTCTGCGGGATGATGTAATTTACTTTCTTAAACTCCGCGAGATTCTTATTTACCATTTCAACCGTCGCGTACGTAGCTTTTTCATCGCGCGATTTATCCTTTTCATGATCTACTGCTATGTCGACCCTGTCGATTCCGATCTTGTGGATAACATAATCGGTCGTGGTTGCGGAGCCAATCGGAAACGCTATTGTACGCACACTCTCAGCCTTTCCGGCACTCATGAACACAGCCTCTCTTTGTACGCTTATGCCTTCTTTTGTAACGCGAAAGAGGTCACCCTTGGCAAACTCGATAGCGTCACCATCCTCATCGGTCAAATATTCACCGCCCACGGTTATATTAAATTTACCGGCTTCAACGGTAACATTATGAGCGCTTTCATCTATTTGCGGCAACACATCGTTGATATTAACTTTGGATCCGGTAAGTTTCACTACGTCACGCGCTTCGCCGGTCTTTTTATTGATCTCAATCTCGGCTACCGCGTTGTTAAAACCCATCGTCTTGTCATCCTCCACAACCGGGCTAAACGCGTCGATCTCGGAAGCCGGCATTCTAACTGACACTGCTTTTGTGTTTTCTTCGTCAAAATCTTTATCAATAACGTCCGTTATCCCGCCGAAAAGCTTCTTAAGCTCATCGGTTTCTCCATCGATTATCTTCCCTTCCAACGCGTCTATCCTCGCTTCTTCCCATTCTTTTATCGCGCGAGTCGCCTGCGCGTAGTTACCTGACTTCAATAGATCCCCTACCGCCGCCATTACCTGTGCTATCGAGATCTCATGTTCCGAGGCACCGGCTTCCTTTGAACGGTGGGACACGACTATTTCAAACCCATATTTCTTGGCAAGACGTATAACCTCCAGAGTACCAAGATAACCTTGTCCCGGATCATTTATACCTGTTGTCAAGAACCCGTTCTGATTAAGTTTTATGAGAATTCCCATGCTTCTTGTAACCTTACCGGTTACCGGATCAATAATACCAGCGGCCCTTAACATCCCTATGAACTTCATAAACCGTGCCGGCTGCGTAACAAGAAGGTCATCACCTATTATCAGAACGTCTTTTGGAAACCTTAGAACCGTATCTATCCATCCGTCCCAGTCATGTTCACTTTGCCGTCTTCAATAGAATCGATATTAAAAGTTCCACACCAGTCGATATACACATCTGTTAATTGTTTTGAGGTTATTTTCCTGCCCTCAAAACTGTACATACCGAAATCCTTATCACCCTCTTTAAGCGCGTCTTTATTTACCGCCATCTCAGAAGACGCCGGATCTAAGGCAAACTTAACATTACCTATTTTATCCTCTTTGTTATGCGTATATCCGGCGTTAAGGATCGCGGCCTTCATACAATAGAGAACGAACTTATGCACACCGACATCTTCTTTCGCCAAGGCCTCTAAGTCCAGGTTCTTGAACACATCAGCATTTTCTTTTTTATACTTCGACGCGTTTTCTAATACCTCGGCCAGTTTAACCCCGGTCAGGTTCTCTATCTTGTATCCGCCTTCTTTCCCTCGTTTTCCGCCTACACCGCCGTCATCCGTATACGCATCCAACCCAAGGGCGATATATATCTCGCCGAGTTTTCTGTCGATTTCAAGGCACATTCTATTTGAATCCGCAATAGTCGCGCCGTTAGGGACAATCATGAACTCCTGCATATCAAGAGCGTTTTCGGCATGTTCACCGCCGTTGGTTATATTGTACTGCACACGGCCTATATCGCCTACGGCATTGGCTATATCCGGATTATCAATACGTATCTGCTGATACAGTTCATTCCCGCGCTGACGCGCGGCCGCGTATGCCGCAGCCATCTGGTAACCCAAAGTAGCTTCCGCGCCAAGACCACGCATACGGCTTATCGCTTCGTCTTCACCGGGGATCCTGTTATCCGCTATCATTTGAGCGTCCAGCTTCAGCATCAACTCACCGATCTCTTTGATCTGATCAGACCTCAAGCCCGCCGCTTGTACCGCGGCATGTATTAAAGCTATATTTTTGATAGCCCGCTCGACCCCTACGGTTATCGCCTCGTCAACACCGGCTGAAGTACCCGCCGGCACAATAAAATGACCTTCGGCACCGCCGGCTAAACGAACCTTTACTTTTATGGTTCTATTCTTCGCGTTTGTTTTGTCATCCAGGCACCATACTTCTTCTACCTCGACACTTACTATCTCAAGATCCGCCTCGGTTGCCGTAACATCATAGTTAGCTCTCTTGAACGCGTTGTATAGAGAGTTTATCCTGGCCGCGGAAGGCGCGATACCTACTTGCACGCGGTTGAAGTCAACACCCTTCATTGCCTCAGCAAATGAATCCAGCGCAGCCTTTATCTTGTATGTCTTCCAGTTCCCGCCGATAAAAGGTACCCTGCCATCAGTAGGCCCTATAGCTTCGGCAACTTTGATAATACCCATAAAGTCGATTATAGTCGTACTCTTGCCACCGACAAGAAGACCGTCGACGTCTTTCTGTGAAAGATAATCTTTCGCGTTTTGCGCGTTTGCTGATCCGCCGTAAAGTATCCTTATCTTTCGGCGGGTCAATTCATCATTTGATGAACCGCCATAGAGTAGTCCTTCTCCCGGTTCACTACTATTAAAAACATCGTTTCTGATAAAATCAGCCATCTCCTGCGCGTCTTTAGCTGATGCTGCCCCTGCATACCCTTCACTGCCTTTGATCGCCCATCGCGGTTCATACGCTATGATCGTCTTGGCTATTTGATCATTGGACAACCCTTGAAAGGCTGTCACGATCTGCCGGCGGACAACTTCCTTTGATTGACCATTCTGTTTCTCCAGACCGGTCTCCCCAACACACAGCGTAATATCCTTAAGGCCCTTGTTATGTGCCTCTATAAGCTGTGTGTTAATTCTTCCCTCAAGGTCTTCCTGCTCTCCGGTCCATCTTGCCCTAACTTCAGAGTGCGCTAATATAACACTGTTTGCGCCCGCCGCGATACCGTCATCCTGAGTAACTTCAGCCGTGAACGCGCCGGTCTCAACAATACCGTTCTGCATCATTATACTTACCGGGAGTTCTACCTTAGCATCTTCGACTATGTCAATTCCCTTTTCAAACGCGTTTATCGCGTTACGTAAGTCATGTATCATCGCTAATGACGGCGCGAGACCCACTTGAAGTCTATTAGGATCAACTAATCCCTTTATGGCCGCAACGAAGTCATTATAATTTTCTCCGATAGCATAAGTTTTCTGATTACCTCCTATATAGATCCTCCTCCCGTTAGTAGGACCTACTTCCTGGGCGACCTTCAAAATTGCCATAAAGTCCTTTACTGTCTTGCTCTTACCGCCGACAAGAAGACCATCAACATCTGTCTGAGAAAGATAATCTTTTGCGTTTTGAGCATTCGCTGAACCCCCATAGAGTATCCTCATTTTATCAGCAGCTTCCGACCCGAAAACGTATGTGTTCGCTACAAGATTTCTTATAAAAGCGGACATTTCCTGAGCGTCATTAGCGTCCGCCGCTTTACCTATTCCGCTGCCGGCGATCGCCCATCGCGGTTCATACGCGATGATCGTATTTGCTACCTCCTCAGATGTAAGACCCGCCAAACCCTTTAATATCTGATCTTTCACTACCGCCTCTGACAGCCCTCGTCCTTTTTCTTCCGCGCTTTCACCCACACACAATATCGGGCTTAAACCCTTAGCGTGAGCCGCTTTCATCTGGACGTTTATCCTGGCATTTAACTCATCCTGCGAAGCTGTCCATCTGGCTCTTACTTCGGAGTGCCCCAGTATCGCGCCATTCGCGCCGGCGGCAATACCATCATCAAGTGTTACTTCACCCGTAAAAGCACCGTTCTCAGTAACACCATTCTGCATAAGAACGTCCAGGTAAACTTTACCGGTGTCACCCCAATGATCTATCTTTAACGTTTTTGCTGCTACACTCTTTCTTTCCTGATACTTCTTCACCAGGCTCGCGGTACCATTACTCTTGAACCCGTTAAAATGCGCTACCGCGGAAGCCTTTGTCGCGTCGTTTATCTTAAGTTTTACATATTCAGGCAACACAGACAACCTTGCCTTGAACGCACCCTGGAT
>JAJRVD010000082.1 GCA_024277375.1 Candidatus Omnitrophota bacterium
ACAAAATGTCTGATTATCAAAAATTATGGATAAAAAAGATCTTTCGACTCGTTCGCCTTCCTGCCTTCGGCAGGCGGCTCACTCGCTCAAGATGACAGGGGAGAAGGAACGTATTCGCTTCGGAGAACTGAACTATTACAATTTGGCACAATCTTTACAATTGCTCAATTGGTATACTCCTTTTTGTCGGAAGTGTATCACATTATTTCAGATTTGCAAAAAATATAACCTTAAAAAGATCTTTCGACTCGTTCGCCTTCCTGCCTTCGGCAGGCGGCTCACTCGCTCAAGATGACAGGGGAGAAGGAACGTATTCTCTGCGAAGAACTGAACTATTACCCCTGGGTCATGTTTTGGTTAGAGGGAGCAAAATTTTTATTGACTTAACTAACTTTCTCATGCTATAATAGCCGAGCATTTGTATATGATAATAGGATTAATATAACTATTTTAAGGAACAAGATACTGTAATAACTATAAATTATGAACCTTTACACTGGGAAATACAGATTGTTAGTAAGAACGGTATCGTTATGTGTGATATTCGCGTTTTTCGCTAACGATCTTGCGTTTGCTCTCGAAACCAGAGCATCTCGTAGTAGCTTGTATACTTTATCTCCTCCTTCCAACTTTGCCGTCCTCGAGCGTAATGCGGAACAAAAAGAACTGATAACACACTTTAAGGATAATGTAGGGGTTCGCTACATAAGTCGTTTAATAGGGAGTGTTTTGTCCGGCAATGGGACCCGAATTAGCGAAAGAGGTCTGAAAAAAGTCATCGAAAACCATATTAAAGAAGTGCTTACAAGAGATTCGCGTCTTATTTCAGACTTTAAGAGTTTGGATTGGAAGGAGGTATACAAAGAGGATGACACTTTCTGTATTCCCTACAAGCGAGAAGGAGATCCGCGCAGGCATATTCTTCGGTATTATCTTCCGGACAATAAAAGGTCACAGGAATTTCACGCAACCTCAGTGCCGGTTGGGGCGGGAGAGGTTCGAGTGGACCTGGGGGATAGCTTTAAAAAGCTGCCCGCGCCTGATATGGTAGATGTAGTAGATGTTAGGGGAAATCCTACAGGAGAAGTAAAAACAGAAAACGAGATCCATACCGATGGCAAGGGAAGTTTGCATAAAAGCAGTGTCGTTATTGTTTTTAACAGCGAAGGAAAACTTCTGCGTCAGAAAAGAGCGAAAAGGATGCGTGTTAACGGAGATAAGTACGATGTATCGGCCGGTGGGCATGCCAAACCGGGGGAATCTGCCAGAGGCTGTGCTGTACGTGAAACGGAGGAAAAACTGGGCGTCAGGATACATCCGGACGAGCTTATATCCGTGAAAGAAGAAAATTGGTTCCTTGCGGACGACGACTTTAGCGACAGTGAAATGAACTCCCTGTACGTCTATTTTCTTCCCAGGGGGACGAAGGTCACACCAAATAAACGTGAAGTAGAAGAGATTGATTGGGTGGAGTTGGACGATCTTGTGAAAGAGCATAAAAGTTCCGAGAAAAAGAAATACACCAGAACGCTTGATGCTGTGTGTTCCTGGCCCGGGGTGATGGATGAAATAAAAGAGATCATACGAAAAAGGGACGAAGAAAAGACTGATCGCAAAGCTGCCGAAGAGGTTAAACGTGACGAGGAACGCAAAGTGGGAGAAAAGTTCCTTACCGTTGTTCTGGCCGCGGGCGAAGGCAAAAGATTAAAAAAACATTTCTCCGAACCTAAACCGCTCATACCGATTGACGGGAAACCAATAATTCGCCATGTCCTCGATATTTGCCGCGAGATTTCCAGCAAAACAATTCTTGTTGTTGCCGCCGGTGACGCCAGAATAAAAACCGAGATCAGGCAGTTTGTGGACAAAATAGTTCAATCCGGGCAAGGAACGTTTAGCGCGGCGATCTCCCCATATGCCTCCGGAGCTCTTAAAAAATTTCCGGATCAAAAAAATATAGTTATCATTCCGGGAGACGCGCTTATCAGAAGCAAAAAAGCGTTTATCAAGGCCTTGAAAGCGCATGAAAGGAGTCAGGCTCTTTACACACATGTTACCGCGCGTATGTCCAAAGAGTTTATACACGGTCTGGACCGATATGTAAGAACAAAAGATGGGAAGTTGTACACTATTGTTACGCAAAAAGAGATAGACTTGATAAAGAGGCGGGGGCGTGCTTTAGAGCTGCCGGACGGAACAAGTCTTACAGGAGAAGAGCTTGAAGGCATACAAGAAGTATGTACGGACATACACATAAGGAACAGATGGGTATATAGAGCAATAGGGATGTTGCGGCGAATTATTCATAAGGATTTCGCCTCATCAAGAGATGAAAAAGAAATAAAAGAAGCCTGGGAAGATGTTGATTGGAAGAGGATCGAAAACAGAGGGAAAATGTGGAGGTTTTTTATCAAAGTGGGGATCGCTAAGATATATACCGTTAAAGAAGAAAACGCGATCCTGAACTTAAACATAGCAAAGCATGTCAGAGCGGCAAGAGCGCAGACAAAGGACGGTAGTGAGAAGGCACAAGAAACCCACTTTCAAAACAATATGGCACATATCGGGACCCCGGGGACATATACAAAAGAGTTTAGAGAGACAAGCCTTGAGCCGTTTATTTTCAATGAGAATAACACCGAAAGTGAGGTTGTTATCTACAATGGAAGGTATCTGCGCTATCCTGAGGAGGGATATAAGAAATTTGAAGATTGTAGAAAGGCAAAAGCCGTTATAAGGGAGATCAGAAGCCTGAGGGGGCTAAACAAAAGAAGCTCTTTCCTCCTTAAGGATGTTTACGTCAGGCTTCTTGACGCGGAAAACGACAAACATAGGTTGATAAAAGTGAAGACAGAGGAAGGGGTGTGTGATTATGTTCTCGCGGCGTGTACCCTGGAAACAGAACAGCGAATAAAACCCAAGAAAACTATTTATTTGACCAAAGCTTTGTTTAGAGACCTTTCGGTAAAAGTTCTCGCGAAAAGAATTTTTATTCCTAGCATGGAACAGCTTATGTGGATGGACAAGGGTAAAGAACCCGCAGGAAACCGGGATAACTTTTACCATAAATTCCATGATATTTTTCAGGGAAATGTTGTCAGGGAGGTTCGGAGGCACCTTATAAAAAATCTTATCGACAAGATGAGCCATCGGAATAGAGCTATAGAAATAATAAAAACTTTTTCTCGTACAAATGCGAGAGGAATAACTTCTTATAGTGATCTCTTAAAGTTCGCGATGGAACAAAAAGGGCTTCCAAGAGAAGAGACAGAACTATATCTCAAGATAATGTTATTTTACATAAAAGTTGAAATAGCAATGTGGCCGCTAAAAACAGGACTATACATCTTAGCGGCATTGTTGTCCGTTAGTGCTCCGGCAGCTTCAGGGGGAATACTTGTTCTAGCCACCGTGCTGGGGCCAGTGATAAGAGTTTTTACGGTTTTATCACACTGGATATCTTTTCGTTTGAAACATAAAAGAGGTGTACCTCTTTTAATAACTCTTTTAACGGCCCCTATCCCACAAGGAGTAGGCATGGTAGGGGTGCCGGCACAGATACTACACAGGACGGGATTCAAAAAGACACTTTCGGATATAAAATATTTTAGGAGCATAAAAGCAATAGCAGCCAGGCTCTTTGAAGTGATAACTCTCTCGGAATTAAACGAAGCTGAAAAAGCAGAGCTAATAAAAGACCGATTTTACCTGGCAGATAGCATATTCCGTCTGCAGGAGGAGGGTAAGCTGAAGATCGTAAGCACGTACTATAGTTTTGAAAAGCTGCTTACATTGTCGTCAGAATATTATGGAGCGGATAATAAAAATAGCGGTATTTTGATCATTGATAACGCCGCTAAGATCAAGCAGATCAGGGAAGACCTCAAGTTTGCCTTAAGCGATAACAAATCGAAGCTCAAAGTTTTCTACTTTCTAGACATTAAGAAATTTTTGAAAAATAAAAGAAGAGATAGTAATTATATCAAGCGGCTTGAAACGCCAGCAAAAATGCTTCCCGACGGGTCGCCATATACTATTTTTACGCGTTTAAGAGACAGCTTTAATGGCGAGTTTGTTTCCTTAGAAACAATACGCGTAACAACTAAAGGACGCGCGAAGGACAAGCATTTATCAAAAGGTACCGTAGAGAGAGACCTGAACACTTTGTATTTTCTTGGTCTTCTCGAGAAGAAAAAACCGGGAACAGATATTGTGTATAAAGCATCAGACCTGAGCCCGCCTCAATGGACAATGGTAGAACCAGTGCTTGCTTCTCTTGGAGCGAGGCCTGGAAGCGAAAAAAGAACGCAAGCCAAGGAAATGATAGCGATAGCATTAGAGTTAAAGAAGGAAGATATACATAAAGAGAAAAAGAATCCTATAAATGTTGATGTGTTTCTTTTAAGGCTAAAAGGGGTGTTGCTTGGTCGGGGTGCTCTTTTTAGGGCAATCGAAGCTGGCAAGGTAATTAGCTTTAATGTCGCAAAAGCGCTTAAAAAGCGATGGGAAGATCGGCCGCTTGGAAAAATCCTTAAAAACAATCGATCTGACCTAACGGTTCTTTCTCTCATGGCGTTTATTGAAGGAATTGATGAGACTTCCGAAGGCTATAAGGAAATGCTCTTTAAGCGGCTTAGCCAGATAGTAGAGGAGAGCAATGGATATCCCGACGAAATACAAGAAATGATAGTGTTTGAAATCGAACACAATCCTGAATTCAGAGATGTTGCTGAAAAAGCGGGATTCGAAATAGATGATGCCACAAAAACGCTTATTAAGAAAAACAGACCAATAGCTAATCCGCCCTCGACAAACACGCTTAAGGTGATGATCCTGCCAGGGCTAATACCATCCGCCCCCGTACGTATTATTGCTACGCTCTGCGTGTTGATCTATCTGCTCTCGCCGTACATTAGATACTTTTGGGAAAGAATAACGCAATTAAATTTTTCACGCCTTCAGCTTGCCGATGACCCAGCGATAGTGGCCTACACAACGATGTTGAATACAGCGGACAAAGATAGAGGAGGAACAAAACGTATAACATTAAAAATCGCTTCCGAAGATAAAAGCGCCACCTATAGGAGACTTAAGCGAGCAGAAAATCTTATCAACGAGGGCAAAGGAAATGAATGTTTTGAAGAAATCATAAAGATCTTACAGATATTAGTTGTTAACGTTCAAAAAGATCCCAACATATATGCAATTCGTCAGCTGGTAAGGGAATACGCATCTTCAGAATATTGTCTTCAGGAAAAAGCATACCGAATGGATGAAATTCTGGAGGGAATGAAAGAGTATGATAAAAAAACGGAAAGGACAAAACGAACCCTAAAGCCTATGGTTAGGCGGTTGATAATCGCTAAAAAAGAAAAGATCTCCGCAAAGAGGAAAAAGATCAAGATCGACTTTGGAAGAGGAATAGGGGGAGACAAGGCAGCCATAAACAGCTTGATAAGATCAGGGACAATGATAGAAGAAGCGTTTTCTTCTATTTTCAAGAGAGAGGACCTGAAGATGGAAGACATTGAAAAAATCAGAGTTACATATTTCGGAGCGGGTGGATTTAAGAGAGTATACAGAGCGTCAATAGCTTTAAAAGACAGGTCGTATGCTTTTAATTTTTTGATAAAGGTTGTAAAAGAAGATGTTGTGCGGTCAGATTCGGGAAACGTATATGACCTTAAATACGCGAAACGATTGCACGCAATAGCGAACAAAGCTAGGGAAAAAGATTTCAGCCTTCATGTTCCTACCGGAGGAGTGTATGAGTATATAGAAGCCTCCGGTAAAGAAAGAATAGTTTTTACGGAGGCGCAGCTTGCGAAGACAACGGTAAATCTTCCGGATGAGATAAAAGGGAGGATCATCGTGGCGGCATATCTTCGGTACTGGAAGGCTTTTGACAGGAGGCTATTTCTTGAGGATCCTAAGCCATCTAACATTGTTATACGAAAATCGCAGGAAACATACATGGCTACGGTTATTGATGTTGATAACGTAGTGTTCGATAGGGAGATAATGCCGCATGAGCTTGTAGCCGCGTTCTTAGGGTTTGGGTTTGGGTGTGACGATATCGCCTTGGGAGTGATCGATACCCTCCCGCGTGAAGATGCCGAAGGGTTTATTAGAAAAGCTTGTGGGGCAATGCGTTTATTTAGAGATAAACGAGGAGAGGACCTTAGACTGTTTTTTGATATCGTGCGGGAAGAAGAAGCATATAGGTTGCCGGAGATAATTACTGGATTTGAACGCCCAAATATTTCCATTACTGTAAACGGTAAAGAGATCGAGATCTCCAGCGGGGCGACTTTGCTGGACCTTATGAATGATTGTTCTGTAGGCGTAAAGGGAACAGCCATAGTGTATAACAGGAATAGAATAAAGGTTGGTAATGATGAATCAAAAGAGGGGATTGCTGGATCTATTTTACTGGAAGATGGCGATTTGGTCGAATTTAGAGAAGAGAAACGCGGAAGTATAGTTTTTGGCGATCACGATATAACAACAAAAGGAAAGACCCTGAAAGCAATATTCCTACCATGGCTAATACCATCCGCCCCCGTACGTATTATTGCTACGCTATGCGTGTTGATCTATCTGCTCTCGCCGTACATTAGATACTTTTGGAAGAGAATACCCGGCTTTTTATTGGCCGACATATATGGTAGGGGCGTATTGCAATACGCCCCTACCGGGGCTTTCACGAAAGAGAAAGAAAAGACGAAGGGGAACACGTTATTTTTTGAGGGGCGGCACGGTAGATCCGGACGAAATGGGTGGTCCGGACAAAATGGGCGCGGAAGTTATTCGAACTTGAACTGGGAAGATACAAAAGCAATTCTAAACGACTACAAGGGAAGCGAAGAGCTGATAAACGTAAATAAGGACAATGGGATACGAATTTTAAGAAATATTATACGAAAGAATGAAAGAATCGAAGAAGACGACATCAGGATTCTCATTGAGAACGCCAAGGGAGGCAACATGGCGAGCGCGGCGTTCTTTCTGGCAATGTACCGCGAGTGGGTGGAGACCGTGAGTTCACTGCTGGGGATCTCAGAAAGAAGATTAAAGGCGGCAACAACAGTGCATCTTCAAAATCTCTCACAATATTTATCGACCTTTAATATGGACAGACCATTTCAGCCCTGGTTATACAAAAAACTCTACTTTTCATTGTACGATATATACGCGGTAGATGGGAAACTGAAGAAACGTACGTATTATGACGTAAAGAAAGACGGCACAGAGGAGGAGTGGGAGGACTTGCAAGCTCTTTTGCGCAGAGAAATAATTTTAAATCAGACCAAAGGAAAAATTCCGAACGGCAGGGTTTTGTTAAGCCAGGACGCGAAAGACGCTCCAGTGCTGCAGGAAACTCTGGAAAGCAACGAGTCAATAAGCGAAGCCTGGTATAGGTTCCAACGAAAGGCCAGAAAAAATATATCCTCAAAATTCATTGACAATAAAATAAGTAAAGAAAAATTTGATCTGGGAGCTGTGTCTGATGAGGAGTTAGATGTTTTTCTGGAAGGGCACCCGATGATCGAAAGCGTATGTGATGACAGAGGGTTTTACCTGGTCGGAGAAATATTAAAGGAGATCGAAGCCTGGAAACATGAAGAAGCGTTTGCGGTCATGATGAGGGGCCATCAGGATATAAGCGAAATAGGAATAAACGGTCTAAAGGATCAAGTATGGAGTGATCTTATCCATTCTTCGGGAGCGCAGAAGAACGTAAAAACAATAATGCCTGAGATCGAAAAAGCGATAAAGGCGGTTATTGCCCGGACAAAAGAAAGTTCGGACAACAAAGGAGAGAAAGGGATATCTGTTAATGTTGAGATCGAACAGTCGCTGGGGCAAGGGGATCAAATGCCTAACGATATGAGCGAGGCCAAAAAAACAAATTTAATAAACGCTATCCGCAAGGACGACGCGTTTTACGGAATAAGTTATTTTATCGGTAAAGTTCTACGTTGTTTCAACGGCAAGATAAGCGCTAGAGGGATGAATAAGCTGGTTGGGGAATACATAAGTCTGAATTTTCCCGGAGCCGGAAAAGAAAAGAAAAACTTTAGATTTAATAACGGTTACAAAGACGGCGACTCATATTGTCTGCCGTATCGGAAAAAAAGCGAAAGAAGTTGGATCCTGCGGTATTCTTATGAGGAAGATATCCTGACAGATAAGCTGTTCCGGATAAATATATTCAGAAATTCGTGGGATTCAGGGGAAGAGGTTATCACTATTTTATTGGCCTCGGATAGTTTGGCGAATGAGAAAGAAATAATAGGTAAAGACAGTATATATAACGCGATAAGAGAAGAGTGGCTCAGCCCGAACGGTCTTTGGGAAGATTCCAAAGACCGCGAAAAAAGATTTATGGTAAACGAACTGGCAAGGTTTCTAGGGAAGAGCCCGACCAGAATAGTTGCCAAAGACTTTTTTGTGAAAGTACCGCAGTTCGGGGAGAGAGGTCTCGGGGATTTTCTGGGATGGGAGGAAGATAAGTTTTATTGCGAAGAGTATGATCGGGAGGTTAAAAAGCTAAAAAAACGATTAAAGATCCAAGATAATTTGATCTATTGTGATGACGTGGTAAAGAAGTTCTTAGGGGGAAGACTTACGTGGAAATGGACTACGGACGCGGCAAAATATTATTTAATGGAATATGTGGCCGGATCAAAAGGAAAAACACTGGGGTCTTTGAGGCGAAGCGATTTCAACGGCGACAAAAAACGCAAGACCAAAGAGATGATAGGGCTTCTGGAATGGGCAAAGGCTGAATTTAGTTGTAAGAGCCTCGATGAAGCCTTGTTTGCGTTGAAGAATTATTTTGGCATTGAACATGTAAAGATAGGGAAAGAAGAGATCCTCGGACTGTTTCTAAGCGGGCGCATTGATTGGGGTGATACAACACTTCCGGCGAAACGTCGAATGCTTATAGAGCTTGCTGATGCTTTAGGGTTAGAAGGCGGACCGGGCGCGTTAAAGCCAAAACATTTCAGGATGCCCATTCCTCAATGGGGGAGGAAACAATTGCGGTATTTATTGGAACATATGCAGAAGCAATATAAAGATGTAGGTCTTCCTGGAGCATTGCAAAGGTTAAAAGAAGAAGCGGGGATAATCGACCTTACCATGCCGGAGGCGAGATTTAAATTTATAACAACAGATTGGGGCGTGACTGAAAACATTCTGAAAGAACATACAACGTACAGCACGCTGCCGGATAACATTTTGGATATTCTGAAGATAAAAATTGAGAACATTTTTAATAAGAAAAAACGAAAAATTATCATAAACAAGTTAGCCGTTAACGCTCAAGACGGGAACCGGGCCAGTTATGCTGTTTTATGGAAATTAGCTAAAAGATCGTATGACGAGCGTATCCGGAGGTGGGCAGACAAGAAAGGGGTGCCGGAGGAAAAACTAAAGCGGGGATTTAATGACATTGCGGGGACGCTCAGGTATTGCATAGCAAGATTCAAAGCCGGGGAGAATTTGTCGTTTTTAGAATATTTGAACCAAACATTATATTGGAGGGTTTATGACGCGGGGGTTGTTCTCGAGGCCTTAAAAGAGGATAAGTCTGACTCAACTGCCCCCGCCGGTTTTGTTGTTCCCGCGGTATTATATGGTGCGGACAAAATTCACTTGAGCGATGTTGCGTGGATGGCTTTATTGATCTATTTAGCGACAGCTGTTCAGAACTATTTTCTTAAGGGAATCTTGCCATACTTAAAAGCCAACGCTCCGTCCGGGATAAAAGAGACGTTAATTCTTGTTGGCAGGAAAATACACGATGACGTAAGATCTCTCTGGAATTATGTCCCCACGATGCTCTCAATTGATACCTACGGTAGGGGCGTATTGCAATACGACCCTACAATAAAACATAGATACACATCCGAACGCGCAGACCTGAACACATTTTTTAGAAAGAAACAAGAAGGCGTCGGGGCATACGAGCGGAAACAAACAGAAGAAGAGTATACTTACGAAATGTTATTGGAGGAGGGGTTCAAGATCACCCTTCCTGAAAAAACAAAAATCAGTAAACATTACGGAATACCTGTTGTAACGGCGAAGGTTTATCGGAAAGATGGCAGTTTTCAAGGCGGCATCTTGCTATATATCGTAGAAGACTGCAAAACAATAATAATAGATAAATGCGAGCCACAATTTAAAAAGGAACGCAAGGGAAGGGGAAGAGCATTGTTAAGGCATATTCTTAGTCGTCCCGAATACGCCGAATACAAAGTAATAGTGCGAGCATCAAGTTCGTTTCAAAAGTCTTTCGCGAGAATGTATGAATATCAACCGGTAACCGAGCATATAAATGGAAGCCGGGCCGTAGCGGATATCATTCAGAAGAACGTGCTGAATAAAATAACAGAGCCAAGTCAGCTAATAAGTGTTGGTGAAGCATATAGAGATAAGACGTTTGAGTTATTGCAGGATCACTGCACGCTTGCGACGCTTTATGGGGTAGTGCCAAGGGAAAATAAAACGAAGAAAACAATAACAAACAGAAACACCGCCGGAGCAAAAAAGCTGATCTCCCCTTCAGGCGATACGTCTGAATTCGTGAACATGATCATACCGCTGGCCCTGTACGGACAAGAAGGCATAACAACAGTGGATATAGCGTTTGCGAGTTTATTGGTGGGGTTACTTATCGGATTAAAGAATTACTTTCTTAAAGGGATCCTGCCGTACTTGCGCGCCAACGCGCCGTCGGGGATAGAAGAAGTCTTATTTCTCGCCGGTCGAAAAATTTATAAAGACATTCAAGCCCTTTGGAACAAGATCCCGCAATTAAATTTTTTAGAATTTCAGCCATTTGGCGGAATTCTCCAAAAACATATTTTAAAAGCAAATAAATATGATAAAGAAGAGAATCTCATGATGTTCAAAAAAGGGACCATCGATACGACAGAAAGCGATGATTACGATAGGCTTTTGCTGGAATATAAGAATGGAGATTTTGATAGCTACAAAGTTCTGATTGCGAAAGCCAAAAATATTTTATTAAGACGGTTAGAGCATTGGTCCACAAAGCTAAATGTGCCAGCAGAAGACTTAAGACGAGAACTTGCATACAACCTCGAAGCTGTAGTGAACAAATGCGCGGAAAATTATAGATCAAATAGATTTAAAGTCTATTTAACGATAGTTATCATCAATGACGTAAGGAAAGAACTCGAGAAATTGGGTTACACTACTCGTAATGGAAAACGCAAAGTGTTTCCCGATAAAAAAGACAAGCTATCTTCCGTGACAAAAGAGCCGGAGACTAAACAGAAAGAGATAAAAGATAAAACCGGATCCAGTAGCATAGTTTTCGGGAAGAAAGACGAGCGGCCAGTCGCAAAAAAACCCGCAAAAAATCCGACAAGAAAGAAGTCGAAGGGTAAGTCTAAAGCAACAAAACAATATCAAAAAACGCCAAATATTTCACGTAAAGATACAGCTGCAAAAACAGGTAAACCCGTTGTTTTAGTGGAAACGCGCAGCAAAAACCTGAAAATGGCAAAAGAACTACAAGGCGATGAAGCGTTCACGGTCCTCAGCCCCTTATTGGCACAGATCATAGGCTGTTTTGACGGCAAAATAGGGACAAAGGCTACAAAATTTTTAATGAAAAAACATTTTGAACAACATTTTCCCGACATTGGTCTTGCGAAATTCAAAATAGATAGTTTATCAAAAAAAGGAAAGACGTATTATCTTTCATATCTGGATCAAAATAAAAAGGAATATACAATCGGATATGACCTGTTTAGTTGTGAGCAGCTTGGAAGGAGCGGAAAAGTTATTGTTTCGTTTTCCGGGGAAAAAACGACAAAAAGGTATGAGATAAGTTGGAACTCAAGAGGTTTTGGCGAAAAATACAACATAATAAGCCCGTACAGTATATTGAGATATTTACCAAAAGAGGGTCTTCTTCCAAGGGATAGCTGGGACAATGTCACCGACGACGAACTGCGATTTATTCTTGAAGAAATAGCAGAAGTTGTTGTGGCTACTCCGGCTACATTGAAAGCAAACCCTGTGCGTAATACTCATATTCCCGCGTTTAATAATAGAAAGTTCGCGGGTTTGATAAAACTGGCGACGAGACGTTATGAGCTTCCGGGCAAATACAGCGCGGCACTGGATTTGCTTAAAGTTGCCCTGGGAATAAAGCTTAAGATGGAAAATGTTGTTGATTTTTTAAACAGTAAAGATCAATTGGCTCACGGCGACTGGAACTTAATAGTGAATACCCCTGGTGCGGTGTATCATTTGTTGGAGCTTTTAGTTAAAGCCGTAAATAAGAAGGGTGTAAAAAATATAGATGACTTAACTATCGGTCACTTTAATAAAGGGATTCCGGAGCTTAACGGCAAATCAATTATTGGACTTGCGGAATGGGCGAGAAGAACGTTACAGGAGCCCAAAGAAGGTAAGGCGCTGCTGAGGTCGAGTGTGGCGGTGGAGAGGCTAAAGGAATACGCGAAAAAGACCAGAAGAAAAGAATCTGCAGGTGAAATAAACATGATCATTCCATTTATATCGGTTATGATGAGATCGTATAGCCGGATTGACAGGATCGTTGCGGGGCTGATCGTTTATTTTGCTGCCGGTATCGTGCCATACCTGAGGGCTAACGCTCCGTCGAGTATTCGTGAGGCGCTTGAGCTTATGTTTGAAAAGATCTGTTTCGATCTCCGCGATGTGTATGATATGCTTTCAAATTTCTTTAATTTGATCGCGCGTTTTATTCTCCCTGAACCGCAGATCGTTACAACAAACGGTATGATGATGAAAAGTTCGGATGATCACGGTGGATCATCCGACGAGCATGGCGGACGAGCAGAGACCGAGGAAGAGGTAGGGGTGTTCCAGAGGTGGCAGAAAAATAAGGAAGGATATAGGTTCTGGGTAGACATATCTAAAGATGATCAGCGGGAGATGGTAGATATTTTTATTACCTCTATAAACAAACACAACGCAGACGCAGATAGAAGAGCAAGAAAAAAGACGATACTTGATGTCGAAGAGGAAGATTTTAATCTCGCGATAATGTTTACAGGCGCAGGTGATGGCAAGAAAAGGACTTTTGAAGATTATCTTGAATATGTAAGGAGATATTTCTTAACCAACGGAGAACGCAAGTATGAAGAAACGGGCGACGCGTTAAGCCGCAAAGAGGCTGTTTATGCCATCGTGAATTACCATTTAAGTTCCGACAAGGCAGGGCAATATGATGACCCCATAGAGGATGCAGTAGAAATAGACGATCAAATCGGGCCAGACAATGTTTTTGATAGATTTAAAGACCTCAAGGGGGGAGAGCCGTTCTGGGGCATGCTGTCAAGAGAGGCTCATAGGGAAATGGTGCATATTGTCATACAAAGCTTAAATGATAAAAATAAAAAAGAAGGTAAAAATGACGTTGCAATGGAAATCCTGAACATGAAAAAGAAAAACTATTGCCGTGTTTTACTCGATTGTGGGAACGGTAAGATGAAGTCTCTTGACAGATTTTTTGTCTGGGCAAAAAGCTATCTTAATCCGAGTGGAATACGTTCGGGGTACAGGAACGTGGAGTCCATGTCTGATGAAGAGACCGAGCGCGCTATAAAAATATACTTTCTTGGGGAAGAAGCTGTTTTGGAACATGAAAGGAGGGATAAAGACAGTGGTGCCGAAAAAATTATAGAAAGTACACACAACAAGTTTAGTATCGCGCGAGACATACAAGATGAAATAAAGCTGGTAAAATACTTCATGGATGACAATAGGTTTCTTTATTTGGCGAAAACAATATGCGGTCTTTTAGCGAGATCAGGAAGCACAATAAGCAGCAAGGCGATAAAAAAGAGCAGAAAAATCACAAAAGCGAATAACGCGCCTCGAAAATATCTTACCGATAAAATATTCGCAGAAGTAAAGATTTTGTTCCTTCCGTGCGTACGAGAGTCTGACGGAAGAGGGATCCTTGTAAGGTTTTTTGCCTCTAGAAATGAACCGGCAGGATCCGCGGCAAGAATAATAATGTCCACGCCATTCAAGGGTATTTGGATGGCGTGTGAAGTTATAGCTGAGGGAGTTGACATAGAAAGCGTTTTATCTAAAAAAAGAACACCACAAAAAACGGTCGAGAGTAATAACGATTTCACAATAGTCTCTTCGGGCGCAAGAACTAAAATTCAGAAAAAACCCAAAAAATTCGACTACCTTATGCTGGCGCATAAGGCTATTCCATATGTAGTGTATATAAATAAATACGATTATGACGCTCATGGGGGGTTTACCTCGACTGCGAGATATTTGGAGTACAAAGAAAACCACAAGGCGTATTTGCAGCTTGAATTTTTTGCTAATTCATTGCGGGAGATCATAGAGGAAATACTTAAGGAAAATCTGGGAATTAAAGAAGTGCCGCTGAATAAGCTCAATGACGAGCAGAGAGAATATATACAGGTCTGTAAAAATATGCAATACGAGCACCTGGAAGTTCTTAAGAAATGCGTATTAGATGCCCCCGAAGAGGAAGGGCGCCGTTCATTTGATGAGTTTCTGGGGATAAACTTGTTTATAGGTTTTATGACTAAACTGAAAGAAAGAGGCTATTATCTGGACAATATTGTAGCTGAGGAGAGCTTGCAAGAACTTTTAGACGCGCTTAGGGGCATAGAACGTGATTTTACAAAAACACCTAAAAAGGGAGGGACGAAACCTCCGGTTTCAGAGGAAGAAACAAAAAAAGCGGTCCCTTCAGAGAAATACTATATGTCTTCAGTGTCGGAAGATATCGAGATAAGTTTTGATCGAAAGGCTCCGCTGATCTATAAACGAGGAAATAAGAAGGATACAAAAATTAATTTTCTCGCGGAAAAAAATACATATCATTACATCAAATGTGTAAATGACAGGG
Source organism: Candidatus Omnitrophota bacterium (assembly GCA_024277375.1). GTDB lineage: Bacteria > Omnitrophota > Gorgyraeia > Tantalellales > Tantalellaceae > JAJRVD01. The sequence continues at coordinate 14,936 of JAJRVD010000082.1, forward strand.
GCAAACAAACGGCATATCTGATAACTTATCCTGACAAGAAAGGTAGGATGAACCTGATTTATGGAATAAAGGATTGTGTGGCCTTACCTGAAAGGTTCTCTGACGTATTGGCCGAGAGTAAGCGTAAGGCCGGTGAAAGGATAAACGCTGTCCATTTAAGGAGTATGAGCAAAAAGCAGTTAGAGAAAGCGCATATTGTATGGATAGGGGCCATATATCAAGAAGAGTTAACAGAAGATCCGGTAAAACCGTTAGAGGCCTATATCGAGACAAAGAAACGGCTGGATCAATATGGAAAGATAAAAGCTTCTCAATTTAAAGCGGAACTGATCAACGCGGGACACAAGGTGGGGTCGCTGAACACATACTATGAACTATACAGACATTATTTTGACTTGGAGTTTGATTTAAAAAAACAGTTTGTAAAGATCGCGCAAAAAATGCCGAAAAAGGAAGCATTGGTGATATTGCTTAACGAGGCAAAGGAAAAAGGCGATAATAAGAAGCTTACCATAGCTAACTTGCGAGGAATGTTAAAAGGGTTTGGGGTTTCGTTTGACGAAAAGAAGGTTCAAAAACAAAGCGCTAAGGAGAGTTTTAAAAAGCCTAAAAAAATATTCAGGGTATACGAAAACGCGAGATCTGTTATCGGTGTCGAGGATATAGTCGAAATATTATCTACGGAACGGATGACCGGGGAGAAATGGGGAAGAGCCTCCGGTAAGGCTGTGTATCGGGTGTTAGAAATTGTATCAGACTTTGTTGACCAGGACATAGAAGACCTTGTGCCTGACGATTTTCGCGAAACGCCACCGGAATTGAGAGGCGCTAGAATTTTTGGGATGATAGACAGAGCTAAAGATGTTCTTGGGCTTGACGAGCCGGAAGACGCGCTTGAGGCAATAAAGACTGAGTTGGATATAAATGGAACACAAGACTTCTCCTTGCGGGCGGACAGAAGGAAGAAAGTTTTACTTAAGTATTATTCTGAAGGCTTTTTAGGTCATCTTTCGGATAGAACGACGTTTAATCTTAAACAAAATATAACCGACGACATGGAACTTATACGATATTTCACAAAAGACGTAAAAGTGCGATCTCTAATAAAGTTTATAGCGCGCAGAATAAAGAACCATGGAGGGAGAATAAACCTCAGGCGTTTCAGGAAAATGATCCATGAGGCGGGAGCGAATAAAGTTCCCGAGAAATGTCTTACGGACGCTATATGTGAGGACGCGGCGACCTTATGTCTTCCGTGTGTACGTGTATCCAGCGGGGAGGGAATTATTTTGAGGGTCTTTATGTCCAGAAAAAACCCCGTAAATTCCAGCTCAAGAGTGTTCCTGAAAACCGAATATTTAGACGTTTGGGTAGCTTGCGAGGTTGTTGAGAAGAAAGATACTCGGCCAGAAGCCAGGGAGACCGTGAAATCTTTGGCAACAAAGGGGACAAAAAAACAGAATGCAAACAAAGAAGAACAAATTACTAAAAAGAATGTATTCCGCATTTTGAAAGGAGACGATAACTTCCCTTGGAACACGGTCGCGCGAGATAAAAAGCTCGTAATTTTTATGCTGGAAGAGTTAGCGGGTTACATAGACAACAGAAGGGTTCCGGAACTCATCCTGTATGATTTGTGTTATAGAGAAGTGCCTCAGCTGGAAGGTAATAATTTTACGGGGCTCGTGCAATGGGCATATCTAAACCTTGATAAAGAAGGGAAGCTATTAGATAGGCCCCTGAAAAAGGGCGTAAACCCGAGAGCAGGGGTTGAGAAATTGTTTCTATATTTAGGCATAAAAAGAGAACGATGTAATAAAGAAAATGTGATTAATAGGCTTATAGAATGGGATTTTTTCCCATGGAAGGAGGTTGTGAAAAATAAAGAGCTTGTATTGTTTATGCTTGGGGAGCTTGCAGGTTATTTGAAGAAAGATGTTGAAGACCTTGAGATGGGAGGCCTGAGGAATAAAAAAATACCGCAACTAAAAGGAAAAAGCTTTTATAATTTAACCACATGGATGTATAGGAAACTTGATAATAAAGGCCGTATTGTTACGGCAAAAACCAGAGAGGAAAAGAAAACCAAAAAGATCAAACAGAAGAAAGGCATGGACAGACTTTTTCTATATCTTGGTATAGAAAGGAAAGGGATAAACGAAACAAATGCCATGGATAAGTTAAAGAAGCTGAACACCTTTCCATGGTCCAAAGTTACGAAAAATAAAAAACTCTTACTTTTTATGCTTAATGAACTTGCTGGATATTTAAATATCAAAATAGAGGAATTGGAAGTAAAACATTTAAGGAATAGAAAAATACCACAGCTTGAAGGTAGTAGTTTCGGCGGACTTTTGGCATGGGCATGTTTAAAGCTTGATAAAAAGGGGCAGGTCGTGTCTGAACCGTTTAAGAAGCCGCTAAAGGAACCGGAAGCCTGTGAGCGCTTATTTTTGTATCTGGAAGTAAAGACGGTAAGGGTTGCCACCGAAAACATTATTGTTAAATTGAAAGAGTCAGATCGTTTTAGGTGGAGTAAGTACGCGCGGGATGAAGCCCTCCTTTTTGTTTTGCTTAAATGGCTTGCGGATTATTTTGGAAAGAATCTTGTGGAGCTGGAAACCAGGCATTTTCGCGAAGAAATAACTGAGTTAAATAAAAAGGTATATTTGCCTCTGGTGCATTGGGCGGTCGGCAGGCTTGATTCAGAGGGAAGGATAAAACCAAAAAAAGATGGGGAAAAAGTAACGGAAGAAGAAGCGGTAGAGCGGTTGAAGAGACGCGCATTAACACTTCGGACCAAAACGAAAACACGAACTGTGAACAAGAAGATTAATGTTGAGCTTGAAGATGAAAAGATAAAGTTTGAGAAAATGGAACCGCTTATTTTCAAGAAGAACACAAAATATGAGTTCGACTTTGTTCCGAGAAATGCTGTGTTTAGAATGATGAAGTGTAAAGATGAGCAGGGAAACGTGGTAGCGTATCTTGTGACTTATCCAGATGCCCGGGGAGATAGGTGCGTAAGGTATGGTATGCTTTTAGGGGTAGAGGGAAGCCTTCCGGAGGAGTTTGATTCTCTTCTTAAAGAGTCGAAGCTCTTGAGCGAAGGCAGAGTATTTAAAGACAAAATGTTGCAACCCCGTGCATCTAATCAGGCTCATGCTATGTGGGGTGGAGCTCTTTATCAAAAACATCGATTGAAGAACCCGGACAGTCCTATGGGAGCTTTTTTGGAGACGTTGGAAGATGTGAGGCAATATGGCGAAGTAAATCGTTTTAAGCTTTTGAGAGAGCTCATAGGATTTGGGTACGATGTTTATATGGTAAATAAGCTCTATGAAACTTATGATCTTTTAGAGGGTGAAAAGATTGATCCCAAAACATGGTGCGATGATTTTGCGGAGTCACAGGTAAAGCTCGAAATGATAAAAAATATATCTGAAAAAATAAGTTTGAAGAAAAAAGAAGGCAAAGATGTTCTTGCGGAGGCGCTGTATCGACTCCTGATAGGGTTTGGCCATAAAAAAGTGAAAACGTTTTTCAAAGACTACGCAATCTATGTGCACTGGAAAACGAAAGGAATAGATGTCGCCACCGAATACAAAAGTATCGGATATGACAAAACGGATATACGGGATCTTTCACAGAGGCTTGAAATAATAGGAGTACCGGAAAATAGCTATATACAGTCGGTTAAGTATTATCTTCACAGGATACTTGATGGGTTAGGAAAATTTGCGGGTGATCCTGACTTTCAATTAAAGAAAAAAGATGTCCTTAGACAGGTCAGGATGCAAGACGAGGGGATTGGAGAAGAAGAGATTATAAAAAAACTTAAAAAAGGTGAAATTGTTGATTGGAGAAAAACATCCAAGGCGGGGAAACGTCTCGCTATTGAAGAATACGCGAAAGCTTTTGGGGAGGACCCACTGTGGATCAGTAGAACCGAATACATTAAACCAATACCTGGTTCGGTTCTGTTTGATAAGCGGGGAGCAGGCGGGATTACGCTTTGGGCTGAGCAATATCCGGGCAGGGGTAAAAATGAGGATTCTATTACATGGCTCAAGAAATATCTCGAAATGGATAAATATACTGAAGAGGAAGAGAGTATAATACACGTTTTTGCTACCGAAGATGATTTTCTTGACACAGCGGGAGATGAAGAGAAATATGTGCTAGTTAAAGCTTTAGGCAGAGCAACAGAGAAAAGAATGGGCAATTTACACCCGGTTGATTTCTTTGAAAAAATAGATCTGTTCGGAGGCAAAGACCTGAGTTTTCTTTTGAAAGAAATAATGGACGAAAATAAAGAGGAATACAATAATTGCGATAAAGCAACCAGGGAACTTAAAAAACGCCTATCTATAAGAGATGTAACGCTATATGAGGATGACGCTTACAAGCGGTATTCAGATAGTAAAAATGTTAAACTGGACAATATAACGAAGGCAGGAAAGTATAATATATGTGATACAGTTTCCAAAGCTTTTGGTGATGACATGTTATTTATAACACAGAATGAATACATGTTTGAGAGCCCAGTTTCAGTATTAAACGGAAAAACTATAGGCAGTATGTTTAACTGGGCGAAGAGGCAATCGGATCGGGCCGAAAACGTATCACTTGTGGAGTCGTTAGCCAACCATATTGGCATGGACAAATATACGAATGAAGAAAAAGCTATTTTTAACGTTTTTAAAACAGAAGACGACTTTCTGACAAGTGCCACCGAAGACGAAAAATATGCGCTTCTTAAAGCACTTGGTCGCGAGACGAAAAAAGGTATAAGAGCATTATACCCGGATGATTTTTACACAAAAGTAGATGTTTTGGGCGGAAAAGATCTGAGCGGTATTTATGAGGAAATTAAGAATAAAAATATTCAAGAGAAAAGCTACTATGACAAAATTATTTTGAAGTTCAGGAAGAAATTCAATATAACAGGAAAAGCGACATCAGTAGATATGGATGGCGTTTTTGATGCCTTTGCGCAGGACTTATATGACGAAGTGGTAACGGTTATACATCGACCGAAGAACAATCAAATTGCAGCTGACAATGATGAGATCCTGATAGGGATCGACATAAGTAAAATACCTGAGATTGTAATGGGGTTAACCGGGACAAGAGCCTTTTTGGATGATATTGAGGAGTTTTTCAATTCCGAGGGGATAAAAGGGAAAGTCACCTTACGTATAGATGACGATCCTGAAAGGTTGGCAGGAAAGCTCAGGGGTAAGTTTACGGCAAAAGATAGCCGGATAAAACTTTCAAATGTCATAATTATCGGAGCGGAAGACGTGATCAACGAAGGTTTCTTTGAAGATTTTTACGGCACGGGGGAAGAAACCGGCGCGTTTTTCGCGAAAGTGCGGTTTCCCGAAAAAATGCATGAGGGGACAAAATACGTGTTTGTGAATTATGTACCATTGATCAAAAAAGCGTTAAGAAAGGCCTTTGATAGCGAGCAGCAAAGATGGGTAGTCCTGGATGTCCCCGAAGCTGAGATGGTAGAATTTGATGTTTATGGTGTAAGGCTTGGTAGCATGGGAGAAGCGCTGATACGAGCGTAAGTTATACCGTTTAATACCGGGGACAGTCCACGCGCTCGCGTTGCTCGCTTGGGACAGTCCCCTGGGCCGATGGAAAAATAACGTATGATAGGGATTCTCTTATGCGTGCAGTACAGGTTTTGGGCCGCCCTATCAGCTTGACCATGAAAAATTAACTTGAAATATATAAATTTCATGGTATACTGGGGGTATGATTGAGCGTAAAAGCATTACAAAGCATATCACCAAAGCACTCAAAAGGGGGCGCATAGTATCGTTACTTGGGCCTCGCCAGTGCGGTAAAACCACTTTAGCTCGTAATTTCGCGCAACCCGGGTCGCCTTTATATTTTGACCTTGAGGATCCTGTTGACAGCGTGAAAATGACAGAACCCATAAATGTACTGGAAGATCTTACCGGAACGGTTGTCGTAGATGAAGTTCAACGCCAGCCGGAATTATTTCCTATTTTGAGAGTTTTAGCTGACAGGGTTCCTTTGCCGGCAAAATTTTTGATCCTTGGAAGCTCCTCGCCGGATCTGATCAAACATTCTTCTGAGTCGTTAGCCGGCAGGGTGGAACGCATTAGGATCGGGGGTTTTTCTTTGGATGAGGTTGGCAAAAGGGAACTTGCGCGTCTTTGGTTGCGAGGGGGGTTGCCGCGGTCATTTCTTGCTAATACTGACGAAGAAAGTTTTACCTGGCGGAGAGAGTATGTCCAGAGTTTTGTAGAAAGGGATCTTCCTCTGCATGGGGTATCATTGCCGCCGATGACGTTATTAAGGTTTTGGACTATGTTGGCGCATTATCACGGGCAGGTTTTCAACGCGAGTGAAATAGCCCGTTCTTTGGGTATAAGTGTGATGACCGTGAAGCGCTACATTGATATCTTAACGGGAGTTTTTATAATCAGACAATTACAGCCGTGGTTTGGTAATATTAAGAAACGGCAGGTGAAATCCCCCAAAATCTATTTTTATGATTCGGGTCTTTTGCACGCGCTTTTGGGTATGCAGACGATGAATGACTTATTAGCGCATCCTAAACACGGGGCGTCTTGGGAAGGGTTTGTGATAGAGGAGGTTATCCGTTCAGTTCAACCAACTGATGTTTATTTCTGGGCGACACATCAGGGAGCGGAAAGTGACCTTGTTTTTAATAAAGGCGGACGGATGTACGGAGTCGAGATCAAGCGCGCGGACGCGCCGGTCATGACTCCGTCAATGCGCAACGCACTCGAGGATCTGGAGCTGGAACGTATTATCGTTATCTATCCGGGCAAACGCCGTTATTCAATTCATAAACAAGTTGATGTCGTACCGTTCGATGAAATTTCAGGTGGGATGAAGAAGTTGTTTGGATAAAGAAAACACAAAAGGGACAGTCCACGCGTTCGGCCTTCGGCCTCACTTGGGACAGTCCCTTTTGCTAAATAAATGGTTGCGGGGGGAGGAATCGAACCTCCGACCTTGAGGTTATGAGCCTCACGAGCTACCTCTGCTCCACCCCGCGACGGAATATAAACTCGTATTGAAGAACGAATTATAGCAGATACGCCATATGTAAGCAAGCGCTTTTTTGAATGTAGGGGTACGGCGCGCCGTGCCCCTGCCGTTTCATCCTCCACGTTAATGAATTGACACCCAATACCATATATGCTATAAAATGTACTCCAACCAAGGTATTACGTTACATAGAGGATCCTGCAAAATGGAACTTTCATCATTTGGGCTGTGTCGTAATTCGTTTTGCGGATGCCCGCGTATAATTTACTGTAGGGGTTCGATCCATCGAACCCGATATAACGGGCTTGATGGATCAAGCCCCTGCATTATGACACAGTCTGATTGAAAAAAACAGCGTTTTGCATGAGTTTAACGCTGTATAAAGACAGGAGAAAAAATGATAGAAAGATACACACGCCCCGAAATAGCAAAAATTTGGACAGATAAGAACAAATTCCAGAAAATGCTTGATATAGAGATACTAGCATGTGAGGCATTTGCCGAACAGGGCATAATGCCTAAAGATGCGGTAAAGGTTATAAGAGAAAAGGCCGCTTTTAGTGTTGAACGCATAAATGAGATAGAACTGAAGACCAATCACGACGTTGTCGCTTTTATAAAGAATGTCTCTGAAAACGTCGGTGAAGATGCCGCAAAATATCTGCATTTTGGCCTTACATCCAGTGACATTCTTGATACAGCGCTTTCGGTTATGATGACCGAGGCGGTCGATATCCTGATAAAAGATACGAAGGAATTTATGGGCACCTTGAAAGCAAAGGCTATTCAGCATAAGAACACTCCAATGATGGGACGTTCACACGGTGTGCATGCGGAACCTACCTCATTCGGCTTGAAACTGGCGCTTTTTTACAAAGAGACTGAACGCGGGCTCGTGAGATTGCAGTCGGCGAGAGAAACCATAGCGGTAGGCAAAATATCAGGATCTGTGGGAACATTCGCCAATGTGGATCCCTTTGTGGAAGAATACGTATGTGAAAAATTAGGGTTAAAGCCTGCCGGTGTTTCCAGCCAGGTTTTGCAGAGAGACCGGCATGCGGAATATATGAACGCTATCGCTCTTGTAGGGGCGACACTCGAGAAAATTGCGTTGGAAGTTAGAGGCCTTCAAAAGACCGAAATCGGTGAAGTTCAGGAACACTTTGCTAAAGGTCAGACAGGATCGTCCAGTATGCCGCATAAAAAGAACCCGATCATTTGCGAGAGGATAACAGGCCTCGCGAGACTACTTCGGGGTAACGCGACAGTCGCGATCGATAACGTGGCTCTTTGGCACGAACGCGACATTTCACATTCATCAGTCGAGCGCATAATAGTGCCTGACTCTACGATCCTCTTGGATTATATGCTGGCGAAGTCAACGATCTTAATCGAGAACCTCGTCGTTAATGAAGACAAAATGAAAAAAAATATAGGCGCTACAAAAGGGATAATATATTCGCAGCGCCTTCTTCTGGAGCTTGTTCGTAAGGGGGCTACGCGTATGGACGCATATGACATTGTGCAGGCTATTTCACTTCAGGCGTATGAAGATGATGTCGAATTCGAAAAAGCCGTCTCAGAAAGTGACCTGGTGCAAAAATATATGTCGGCTGAAGATGTAAAAGATTGTTTTAATCTGGAGTATCATTTGCGTCATGTCGACGCGGTATTCAAAAAGATCGGATTGGTATAAAATATGGCAAAAAAAGTAAGCTATAAAAGCGCGGGAGTTGATATAGAGAGGGCCAATCGGCTTATCGCGAGGACCAAAAGCCTTATCAACACTACAAGGGTTAAAGGAAGCATGGATTCTGTCGGCGGGTTCGGCGGTTTTTTTGACCCGGGAAAAACAGGGCTTAAAGATCCTCTCCTGATTGCCGCGACTGACGGCGTAGGCACAAAACTAAACATAGCACAGATCGCGGATAAGCACGATACAGTGGGGATAGATCTGGTAGCTATGTCGGTTAACGACATACTTTGTTCCGGCGCGAAACCGTTATTTTTTCTGGATTATTTTGCTTGTGGAAAGTTGGAAGATAAACAGTGGAGTGAAGTAATAAAAGGCATAGTTAAAGGATGCCGCGAATCAGGATGCGCGCTGTTGGGTGGGGAAACCGCCGAGATGCCGGGGATGTATCCCAAGGGCGAGTATGATCTGGCAGGGTTTGCCGTAGGGCTGCAGGACAGAAAAAATATCATCGATGGTAAAAAAATAAAACCGGGTGATGTTCTGTTGGGGCTGGCGTCATCGGGGTTGCACTCCAACGGATATTCTCTTGTGCGGAAGATCTTTACAAAAAGAGAAATAAAGAAAGATCATAAGCTTTTCTTGAAACCCACACGCATTTATGTAAAACCGGTGCTGGATGTAGCGAAATACGTAAAACTAAAAGGCGCCGCGCATATTACCGGCGGCGGGTTTTATGACAATATTCCAAGAATGTTACCGGCTAACACAAAAATTGTAATAAACAAGGGCAGTTGGCCGATACCTGAAGTGTTTAAACTTATATCCGCTAAAGTCGACATAAAAGAAGGAGAATTGTACCGGACGTTTAATATGGGGATCGGGATGGTGCTTGTTCTTTCAAAAAAAGACGCGAAATCCGCACAGAAAAAGCTTGCGAAAAAACACAAACTAAAGAGTTGGATAATCGGCGAGGTTGTTAAAGGCCGCCGTAGCGTAAAGATAGTAAAGGGAGATAAATGAACATACTTGTGATCGGTTCCGGCGGAAGAGAGCATACAATATGCTGGAAATTAAAACAAAGCCCTAAAGTAGAGAACCTATATTGCGCGCCGGGTAACGGTGGTACTTCACTTGACGCTGTGAACGTTGACTTGGCTGTTGATGAACATTCTCAAATAATTGATTTCTGTAAAGACAAAAACATTGATCTGGTCGTTGTGGGACCCGAGGCGCCTTTAGCTTCGGGGATAAGTGACACCCTTGAAGCGGAAGGCATAAACGTGTTTGGACCAGGCTATTCCGCCGCGCGTTTGGAATCAAGTAAAATATTCGCCAAGGAACTAATGGGCAGATATAATATCCCGACAGCGTCTTTCAGAATATTTGACGATTTTGATAAAGCCGAAGAATACATCCGTGTCGAAGGCGCACCTATTGTTGTGAAAGCGTATGGGTTGGCGGCGGGGAAAGGTGTTATCGTTGCCGAAGATGTTGAAGAGGCGGTTTGCGCGGCAAAAGAGATGCTTGTTGAGAAAAAGTTCGGTGCCTCCGGAAGTAAAATAATAGTTGAGGAATTTCTCTCGGGAGAAGAAGCTTCGATCCTTGTCTTGACCGATGGTGAGAATATAGTGCCTATGGTTTCAAGTCAGGATCATAAAAGAGCTTATGACGACGACAAAGGTCCGAATACCGGAGGAATGGGCGCGTATTCGCCGGCACCTATAATTGATGATGTGCTTTTTGACGAGATCATCGAGACGGTAATTCGTCCGACAATAGAAGGTCTTCGAAATGAAAAGATACTTTATAAAGGTGTGCTTTATGCCGGGATCATGATGACCGATTCCGGACCTAAAGTGCTCGAATATAATGTGAGGTTCGGTGATCCTGAAACGCAGGTTATTTTACCGAGACTAAAGTCAGACTTGGCGGAACTCTTTATGGCAGTTGCCAAAGGTGACCTTACGGGGAAAACAGCTGAGTGGGACGAGCGTGACTATGTATGTGTTGTATTGGCGGCAGGCGGTTACCCCGGAAGCTATGAAAAGGGAACGTCAATAACAGGTTTGGAAGAAGCCCAAAAAGAAGGTGCTTTGGTTTTTCATGCCGGAACAAAAGAGAAAAACACTGAAGTAGTTACTTCTGGAGGCAGGGTTCTAGGTGTAGTCGGTATGGGTAATGGAGTTGTTGAAGCTGTAGAGAATACTTACAAGGCAGTAAACAAAATACAATTTGAAGGGATGCACTACCGCAAAGATATCGCGCATAGAGCGGTCGCGCGCGTTGACAAATAATTCGGCATGATGTAGGGGCTTGATTTATCAAGCCCGCTATAACGGGTTCGATGAATCGAACCCCTACACTATCCCGTACCCGGTGAGTTGTCAGTGCGTTGGCAAAAAGGAGCTGTTTATGAAAAAACCTTTAGTAAGCATAATAATGGGAAGCGATTCGGATCTTCCGACAATGTCTGAAACCAGCGCGGCGTTGGATAAGTTTGGGATAGCCTATGAAGTAAAAATACTTTCAGCTCATCGGTCGCCTGAGAAAACAGCTACTTTTGCCAAAGGCGCTAAAAAACGCGGTATTAAAGTGATTATAGCCGGTGCCGGCGGTGCCGCGCATTTGGCGGGCGTTGTAGCTTCGTTCACAACTTTGCCGGTAATTGGTGTGCCTATGGACACTAAGCTGGACGGCATGGATTCACTTTTGTCTATTGTTCAGATGCCTTCGGGTGTTCCGGTCGCGACGGTCGCGGTAGGAAAAGCTGGTGCTATTAACGCCGGGATCCTCGCGGCGCAGATCATAGGTACAAGTCAAGCGGCGATATCAAAGAAGATAGAAAGCTTCAAAAAAGAACTTGTTAAAAAGGTCGCAGTGAAGAACCGTAAAATAAAAAAATGAAAGACATAAAAAGAATTCTCCTTGTATGTACGGGCAACAGCTGCCGGAGCATAATGGCGGAAGCGTATCTTAAGAGCCGTTTTGCCGAAGAAAATATTGACATAGAGGTAAAGTCGGCGGGGACATGGGGTAGAGACGGAGAACCTGCTTCAAGAGAGGCGCTGAAGGCCATTAAGGAAGAGGGCATCGACCCGAAAGGTTACGAGTCTAACGCTTTAACAAAAGAGCTGATAGATTGGGCGGACGCTATTTTAGTTATGGAGCACATGCACAAAGAATGGATCGTGCGTATGGTTTCAGCGGCTGAAGAGAAGGTATATTTCCTGAAAGAGTTTGGCGAAGATGACGACGAGTTAAGTATTCCGGATCCTGTGGGTCGAACAATAGCGTTTTACCGGGCCTCTTTCGGCATAATAAAAAATTCAATAGAGGAGTTTATGGAATGGCTAAAAAAATAGCGATCGGTTCGGATCACGGTGGATACGCGCTTAAGGAGAAATTAATAACAGCTCTGAAGAGGGCGCGCTATAAAGTTGATGATGTGGGGCCATTTTCCGAGGGCGCGTGCGATTATCCTGAATTCGGCTTCCAAGCGGCAAAAAAAGTAGCGACAAAAAAAGTCGCCAGGGCTATTGTTATATGCAAAACCGGGATAGGAATGGCAGTTGTGGCTAATAAACTCCCGGGCGTGAGGGCGGGCGTGTGTTCAAACATGGCCGACACGGTGTCGTCTCGCCAGCACAATGACGTCAATGTACTCGTTTTAGCCGCCACGAAAGTGTCATCTAAAAAAGCACAGGAAATAGTGAAGGTGTGGCTTAAAACCGAAGCACTTAAAGGCCGCCACGCCAGACGTGTACGACAAATAAAAGCGTTAGAAAAAAAGGTATTTAAGAAAATAAAATAGATTCCCGTTTTTTAGACTGTGTCATGATGTAGGGGCTTGATCCATCAAGCCCGCTATATCGGGTTCGATGAATCGAACCCCTACAGTAAATTGTATGCGGCCATCCGCCGGTAAATTGTATGCGGCCATCCACAAAACGAATTACGACACGGCTCGTTCGTGGGAATGACAGAACAGGAGACGATATGAAACATTTACAAAAAATTGATCCGGAAGTGTACCAGTCAATTCTAAACGAAACAAAGCGGCAGGAGAATGGTATCGAACTTATAGCAAGTGAAAATTTTGCCAGCCGCGCGGTAATGAGCGCGGTCTCATCAAGCATGACTAACAAATACGCCGAAGGCTATCCGCACGCGCGCTATTACGGCGGATGCGAATTTGTCGATGTCGCGGAAGACCTTGCGATCTCTCGAGCTAGAAAGATCTTTGGTGCGGAACATGTCAACGTGCAGCCACATTCGGGGTCGCAAGCTAATATGGCGATCTATTTTGCTATGCTGAATATAGGAGATACTGTTCTGGCAATGGACTTGGCTTGTGGCGGGCACTTGACTCATGGTCACTTTAAGAATTTCTCCGGAAAATATTACAACATGGTATTCTACGGGGTGAATAAAGAAACAGAAACATTGGATTTTGGTGAAATAAGAAAAAAAGCGTTAGAACATAAGCCTAAAATGATAATTGCCGGAGCTTCAGCGTATCCGCGCGTTATAGATTTTGAAAAATTTCGTGAAATATGCGATGAGGTTGGCGCTATACTTATGGTAGATATGGCGCATATCGCCGGACTTGTCGCTGCCGGGTGTCATCCAAACCCTGTCGAAGTATCAGAATTTGTAACTTCAACTACGCATAAAACATTAAGGGGCCCCAGGGGTGGGATGATATTGTGCAAGGAAGAGTTTGCCAAAAAAATAAATTCAGAAGTCTTCCCGGGCATTCAGGGTGGACCTCTTATGCATGTTATTGCCGGAAAAGCTGTCGCGTTCAAGGAGATCCTTGAACCGGGATTTAACGAATACCAGGCACAGATAGTAAAGAACGCGGCACAGCTTGCCGATAGGCTTGCGTCCGAAGGATACAGAATTGTTTCAGGAGGCACGGACAATCATCTTCTTTTAGTCGATCTTTCAAATAAGGGAATTACCGGGAAAGAAGCTGAGATCGCTTTAGATAAAGCGGGGATAACGGTCAATAAGAACCTGATACCTTTTGACGAGAAAAGTCCGTTTGTTACAAGCGGTATTCGTATCGGTACGCCTGCGGCCACAACAAGGGGTATGGGCACTGAAGAAATGGTAAAAGTCGGTGAATTTATAGATAGGGCGCTTCAGGCACGTGAGGATGATGCTAAACTCGAAGCCATACGAAAAGAAATAAATGGATACCTTAAAGACTATCCGCTGTACTCTGAATGGATAGACGAGATGGAAGGTTTGAATAGTGCGGCGCACAAAGTATAACGTAGGAGCCGACTCCGGCGGCGAACTCTAAATATGTTCGCGGGCAGCCTGTCCCGAGTGTAGCAGAGGAGATTCCGCTCCTACGGAAAAAGGAAAAAAATGAGCTCAAATAAAAGCGAAACACGAACGACGAACGACGAATCACGGATAAAAAGGCCCAGTTGGGATGAATATTTCTTAAGCATAGCAAAGCTTGTCGCGACGCGTTCAACGTGTATGCGAAGACAAGTTGGAGCTGTTATAGTTAAAGAGAAGCAGGTGCTAGCGACCGGATATAATGGTGCTCCTAGCGGATTGACTCATTGCGACCAGGTAGGTTGCTTAAGGGAAGAGCTGGGCATACCATCGGGGGAGAGACACGAATTGTGCCGCGCTCTTCATGCCGAACAGAACGCCTTTTTACAGGCGGCAAAACATGGCATAAGTTTAGGTGGTTCGATATTGTATATCACAACTCAACCATGCAGCATTTGCGCGAAGATGCTTATTAATACTGGTATTAACAAGGTTGTTATTGAAGGGACGTATCCTGATAAGATGGCCCTGGATTTTCTTAAGGAAGCTGAAATAGAATTGGTGGTGATGAAAAAATGAAATGTCCGTTTTGTGGTAAAATAGAAGATAAAGTTATTGATTCTCGCATGAGTACCGAAGGCGTAAATATCCGCCGCAGGCGTGAGTGCCTGGAGTGTGGAAAAAGGTTCACAACATATGAATATGTTGAAGACGCGCCGCTCATGGTAGTAAAAAGGGATGGTACCCGTAAAAGGTTCGACCGTGACAGAATACAGACCGGAATAATTAAAGCATGCGAAAAACGCCCCGTTAGCATGGAAAAGATAGAACAGATAGTTGATGAGATCGAGCGGCAGATCCAGAGAAAAGCCGACAAAGAGATCAAATCCACCGATATCGGAAATATGGTAATGGAAAAACTTTATGACCTCGACGAAGTGGCGTACGTCCGCTTCGCTTCAGTATACCGCCGCTTCAAAGATGTATCACACTTCATGAACGAACTCAAAAAATTCCTGGAATAACGCGTAGGAGCGGCCTCCCCTCGGCTACGCTCGGGACAGGCTGGCCGCGAACCTAATGCATATGCTTGTCTTTTTGAGCGAGGCCGGTCGGCCGAGTCGAAGGATCTATATTTGCTCAGGTTTTATTCTATATAGTTCTTCTGCAGAAACAGCAGTTATTGTATCGCTTAAGGGGTATGACTTTTTTCCCGGATAGATAACCCAAAGATGCTTGAGGGCGAGTTCTTCAATAGCCGAAGTCATGGATCCTGTAATTTCAGGAGCATCACCGTATTTTACTTCAATACCCCAAAGTTTACCGTGTTTTTGAAAAACAAGATCTAATTCAGCGCCAGTATGAACTGCCCAAAAGAAAACCTCTTCTTCATGTAAATTCAAGTATTCTATTGCCTGTTCAAGCGCGAAACCCTCCCAAGATGATCCCAACTTTGGGTGTCTCATAACATCTAAAGTTGTTTCCAGCGAAAGAAGGGAGTGTAAGATGCCGGTATCTCTAAAATATATTTTAGATCTTTTAACTAAACGTTTTTTTGTGTTGTAAAACCAGGGCTGTAATTGTCTGATGAGAAAAGTTCCACTCAATAAATCCAGATATCTCTTTGCTGTCTTATCGGATATAGATAAACTGGTGCCAATTTCAGAGGCATTAAATATCTGACCATGATAATGGCTTAACATCATCCAGAATTGTCTCAAAGATCTTGGTGGAATATTAAGTCCGAGACTAGGGATATCTCTTTCTAAAAATGTCCGGATTAAGTCCTGACGCCAGGTAAAAGAAGTCGCATCGTTTTTAGCTAAAAACGATTTTGTAAACCCTCCCCTTATCCATAGTTTATTAAGGTCTTTCGCGGGAATTTCTTCGATCGCAAAACCTCCAAGCTCTATATAACTGATCCTTCCTGCCAAAGTTTCGGAGCTTTGAGCGATAAGATCGCGGGAAGCGCTGCCCAGAATAATATATTTAGCAGAAGGATTCTTGTCTACAAGGACGCGTATAGTAGGGAATATTTCAGGTTTTCTTTGGATTTCATCAATAACTATGTATCCGGTCAGGTTTTCCAAAGCCAAAGCCGGGTTGTCGAGGCGTGAAAGGTCTCTGTAATCTTCAAGGTCAAAAAAATGTACTTGTTCTTTGTTTATAGTGGCTGAGAACTGTTTTGAAAGGGTAGTTTTCCCGCATTGACGTGGGCCCAATATGGCTACGACGGGATAGTTTTCCAGTCTTTCGTTGAGAAGGTTGATTTCTTTGATTCTTTTTAGTTCCATAAATAAAATATACCATGAAATCTCGGAATGTCAAGTCGAGATTTCGCATATGGGTGGGCTCCGTCCCCTTTTGAGGTTAAAGATTAAAAAGGGAGTTGACATTCTTGTAGTGTATGTTAAGATAAGAGCAAGTTATCTGTGTTGTTTTAGGGGCGTATCGCGATACGCCCCTACCATGTGGGTTGCAATCAATAGGGGATGCATATGTTTATGAAAACGAAGAGCACATATAAAATAATTTGTATTGTAATTATTTTCACGTTTCTATCCAATCAGGTGAGCTTTGCCTCCGGTGAGACGAGGTCCTGCCTTGCCGCGCCAAGCGGCTTTAATCCGCCTTGCGTTATAAATTTTGATGAAAACTTGTCTTTACCTCTCGTCGATGACGCGGCGTCGGATATGGAGTTACTTGAAAAGACACCGATGGTGTTCTCCTGGTATCTTATTCTGTTCGCCGTCAGCAAAAGTGGGAGTATTAGATAGGTTGTAGTTTCAAGGATATTCTCACATGTGAGAATATCCTTGAAATCGCGCGATTTCAGCTCCATAATCGGGATAATATCCCGATTATGGAGCTGAAAAGATGAAAAAACCGAAAGATGTAGTAAGGCAGGTCCGCAAGTACACCCGCAGGAAGTTCACCTCCGAGGAGAAGATCCGTATAGTTCTCGAAGGGTTACGTGGCGATGTCCCCGTAACAGATATTTGCCGGAGAGAAGGTCTAGCTTCGGCAGTGTATTACAAGTGGTCGAAAGAATTCCTGGAAGCCGGCAGGA
>JAJRVD010000083.1 GCA_024277375.1 Candidatus Omnitrophota bacterium
AGTGTATCACATTATTTCAGATTTGCAAAAAATATAACCTTAAAAAGATCTTTCGACTTGCTCGTCGTTTCACTCCTCACTCGCTCAAGATGACAGGGGAGCAGAGCTATTCTCTGCGGAGAACTGAACTATTACGAAAAAGGTTAAATTCGGGGACAGTCCCCGAATTTAACCGCATGTTTGAGCACGGTACACCCCTCATATAAAAGCCTACTACCCCTTATTAAGCTCTTCGATCGTCTCCACAACTATCTCGTCTATAACTTCTTTTACGGATACAATTTTATTAATTCTCGAAACGTTAGTCCCCGCTAACACTACACCGTTATCAATATCCCCGTCCACAGAATTTATGAGGCTCTTGGCTATACAGTATGGCACTGTCGTCGGATCACAGGTTCTGAGACATTGATACACACAGTTAAAAGCGATCTTTTCTCCACGAGTAACTTTATCGACTAATTTTGTCCTTATCGCTTTTGCCGGCATACCCACCGGGCTCTGTATAAAAACAATATCATCTTCAGTCGAGTCAAGATACGCCTGTTTAAACGCATCCGACGCCGAACATTCAAAAGTTGTTACAAACCTGGTGGCCATCTGTACGCCCTTTGCTCCCAGTTTAAAGAACTTCGCTACATCTTTCCCGTCAAATATGCCTCCTGCCGGGATAACGGGAATACTTATTCCATACTCTTTTTCGTATCCTCCGACCAGATCCAACAGGTCTTTCACCGCGTTCTCAAGCAGAGGTTGCTTCCTCATGGTTCCTTTAAGAGAGTTTAATTCCTCTAAACTATAGCCTGCTATATGCCCTCCCGATAATGGACCCTCAATTACGATCGCGTCAGGAAAACGGTTATAACGTCTCTTCCACGTTTTCAACAAAAGTTTAGCCCCTCTTGCTGAGGCAACTATCGGGATCAATTTTATCGGGGAACCCTCCGTGAATTCCGGCAGGCTTATAGGCAATCCCGCACCCGAGATAATATAGTCCGCTTTTTCATCAACAGTGGTCCTTACCATGTCCTCATAATTGCTCAAGGCCACCATTATGTTTACACCGATGGCCCCATCAGATAATTCTTTTGCCAGACGTATCTCCTTTCGAAGATACTCCCGACAGGACTTCGGAACATCACGCCTGTTTTCTTCCGTATCAGGCGGAAGCCCCACGCTGGCTATGGTCCCACCACCGCCGCAATTCGCTACCGCTGCCGCTAAAGGCGCCACAGACACTCTCACTACCATCCCGCCTTGAATAATAGGAACTTTAAGTTCCAGGTCACCGAGCATAAGCGGCTTTAATTCATTAACCATAATTTTATCTTCCCTTCAATTTATTGGTATATTTTGACAATTTCAAGTGCCCCATCATAGCACATTTTCATTTTTTTGTCGAATAGCTCGCTACGTAACTACGCGATCTACTCTTTATTCCCGTATTGACCCAAAAATGATCTTTGAACATCGTTAAGGTGACCCGAAGGCCTTTTTCCCAGAACATATGCCAGAGCTTCCTCCACGGTTTTACCTTTATGGATGAAGTACGCGGCCAAAAATGTAGTTGTTCTTCCATGTCCGTTCCTGCAATGCACATAAACCTTTACCCCGCGCTTAACCAGAGCATCCAGGGTATCTATCGCAATATTTATCAATTCCATTGGCGGAGCGGTATCCTCTTTCCACGGAAACCAGAAAAAATAGTTAACGCCACTGGGATTATCCAGTCTCTCAGCCTCTAAAGAAATGTCAGCTGTTATCCCTTTGGAAAGAAGCTCTTTCTCAAAATGTGTCTGACAGCACATATTGTTCCCACCAAAGAGAAGATCGTCTATCTGATTATAACTCATCACCTCATGCATATGTTCCATTTGCCTTATTTCTTCCGGTGTAGAGATCATATCGCCCTCCTTTTTCTCAGGCTTTTTCAATAACTGATATAAGGCCGGTATCGCTATGATCATAGCCATCAGCCCAACCGCGATTAAAAATTTTGCGTTCAATACATCTTTTAAGCTATTTATTTCGCCCAGACTTCCTCCGAAGAACGCCGCTATGACAACGCCCGGCACGAGCCCAAAAAACGTTGCCCAGAAATAATCTCTTACCTTGATCTTAGATAACCCGCAAAAATAGTTAAGGACCTCATACGGAACAAGCGGAACTACTCTGAAGAAAAGCACGGTCATAAGACCGTTTTTTTCAAGCCTTTCATCCAGATCCTTGAATTTCCCCTTCAAGGATCTCTCCACCAGAGATCTACCAAAAAATCTAGAGATAAAAAAAGTAATGCTTGTTCCGATCATTGCCCCTGCCATAAGATAAATCGCGCCTCTAAAGGCTCCAAAAACAAGTCCCGCGGCAAGAGATAACGGGGCTATCGGTGGTACTATCGATACTGTATTTAAAACATATGCCGCAATATAGACTAGTACGGCAAGATCGCCAAATGACCTTATATAATCGCGTATACTTGCCGGCGTCAACGCTTTCAGGTCAACACACCGGCACCTTACCATCCACCAGATGCCAAGAACGAGCCCTATCCCGATCACCAATTTTACTATTTTCTTCATTTTAAAATCTTGATCATCAACCGAGTAAAAAATTTAAACCATTTTGACCCTAAAAGACCGGAAAATGACGCGTCTCCCGTCCTTTTGATCACCTGAGCCAAAGTAGGATATATGTGTATAGCTCCGCTTAATGACTCTATTTTAAGTCCGTTATTTTTAGCTATAACATATTCATGCAATATTCCCCCGGCGTTCGCGCCTGCAATATGTGCCCCCAGGATCCGTCCTTTCTTGTCACATACGACTTTTGCCAAGCCTTCAACTTCTCTCTCAGTAACAGCCCTGTCATTATTTTTGTATTCCGAACGATACACCGAAATTTTGCCGTGTTTCATGCTCGCTTCTGTTTCCGTTAGCCCCATCCGCGCAAGTTCCGGATTGGTAAAAGTACACCATGGAACCGCACTGTAATCAACTTTCCTTTTAAAAGGCATAAGAGCGTTTCCGGCTGCAATAATAGCCTGATACTCTGCCATATGGCTGAACTGGTACGGCCCTGCCACGTCACCGGCGGCATATATGTTTTTTGCCGTTGTCCGCAAAGTGCTATCAACCTTGATGCTTTTTGAAGAATATTCAATACCTGCTTTTTCAAGACAAAGCCCCTCTACATTAGCCGACCTTCCAACTGCCACAAGTACTTTTTCCGTCAAAACAGTTGAACGGACATTCTTTTCATCTTCCAGAGTGATAGATATTTTATCGCCTTCTTCCTCAAATTTCACAGCTTTTTGCCCTGTCTTAATATCTATACCTTCGTCTGAAAACGTATCGGAAACTATTCGGGATACCTCCTCGTCCTCTCTAAATAAAAGCCGATCAACCATTTCTATTATTGTCACCTTTACACCTAACCGGGAAAAAGCCTGCGCAAGTTCCATTCCGATCGGTCCGCCGCCCAATACCGCGAGAGATCCCGGCAAAGTTTCCAGATCAAAAATATTCTCATTTGTAAGATAACCCGTTGTCTCAAGTCCCTCGATCGGCGGAACCATCGGATGTGACCCGGTAGAGACAATAAACCGTTTCGCGGTTATTTTATTCCCATTCACCTGCACCGCATGTCGATCCAAAAAACTTGGATCACCAAATATCACTTTTATCCCACGTTCTTCAAAAACACCGGCTGGATGATGCGAACTGATCTCTTCTGTCATCTCTCGCACTGACGGAAGAACACCATCGACATCGTACGTTACATCCTTTTTAGAAGTTATCCCATATTTTGAAATGTTTTTTGCCTCATGCAGACTTCGAGCGGCTTTAAGAATAGCTTTTGACGGAACGCACCCATACCATGTGCAATCTCCGCCTAGCTTACTTTTCTCAATCAAGGCCGTTTTAGCTCCGAGAGAAGAGGTCGCGGTAGAAGCTACCAATCCCGCCGCTCCTCCTCCCAACACCACAACATCATAATCGTATTTCATTCCGCTCCTTTAACAACAACACCCGTGATCTTCTTCTTTCGCGATCGTAGGACCCGTTCCGCATCCGGGGAAAAGGCCATAATGTTTACTTCTGTCACCTATAACATTGAAGTACTTGCTGAACCTGGTTTTGCTTAATATAGCGGCGGTGTTTCCGCATACCTCAACCTCTTCGCCCCTTCCAAACACATGATGATCATCCAGAATAAATTCTTCCAGGGAGTCTTCTATCCCTCCCTCATATACCGCTTTCTCTCCATAATTTTCGCATGCGTCTTCTAGCCCGTCTATTTTGAACATCCGATACGTTACGGAAGTGAAGACGGTGTCGCCAACTTTATCTCTGACTCCCGGATCGGTTATCTTTATGGGCTTACTTGAATATACCCTGATATCGGGAAATCCCGCGCTGGATGCCAACCGTTCAAAATCCTTCCAATAAAGAGCGCCGCCAAGACATTCACCCACAAGCACCGGATCATCTTTCATCCATTCGGGAAGTCTGCGGTCGCAAAAAACATCTGAAAAATAAAATTCACCGCCCGACTTTAGCACTCTATAAACTTCCGCGAAAACCTGGTCTTTTCTTGCGGAAAGGTTGACCACACAGTTTGATACCACTATATCAAACGCAGCGTCTTTTAGACCTATCTTTTTAAGGTCTTCTATATGTCCCTTCAAAAATTTAATGTTTGGCTTCGCGAATCCAAACATTTTCATCTGATGATCAACGTAATTATTGGCAACTTTGAGTTGAGCGTCAGTCATATCCACACCTACCACTTCACCTTTCTCTCCTGAAAGACAGGCTATTATATAAGAGTCTTTACCGGTGCCACATCCAAGATCAAGAACTTTGGTTCCCTTGAGTTCCAAAGGGATTGGAGACCCGCATCCATAAAACTTTGCCGATATCTCCGGAGCGATCAACCTTGAAACTTCACGCACACGTTTCGGCACGCTTTCGATATTACAGCAAGCTGTCGTTTTCAGATCTTCAGATCCGGACAACACGTTGCCGTAATAATCACTAACCATTTCTCTTGTTCTCTCTTGACCGACTTTCTTAAGTGACCCCTGACAACTTGACCCGGCGCCTGCCGTACAACAAAAGCAGTGATCTGAAAATCGTATACTCATCGCGTCAAGATCATCCGGAGCGACATCCTCTATATGAAGCTTTCTGCCATGAGGATCAACTACCGGTATATCCGCGGCCTGATTAAAATCGCAATCATAAAGCGTTCCATCCCATCCGACGCTAAGGAGTGTTCTGCACATAACATTTACAACAACATGCTCGTTGAAGTTATCTTTCAACAGATCCATATACTTTTCATACTCTTTCTTTTCGCGGAGATCATCCTTGAACCTTTTTATCGGAACATTTGTTATAGTAATAAGGGCATTGAAATCTATATCGTATTTTTCTTTGAGGGCCTTCTTGTAGTCGGTCTCGAGGTCCTTTTGCGGCCCCGGCAAGAAAGCTCCGCCGGGATTATATACTAGATCTATTTTAAGATCGCCGGCGGCGTATCCCTTTGCGTTAAGTATTTTCAAAGCGGCTATACTTTTCTCGAATACTCCCCCGCCGCGCTGCTTATCCACATTCTCTTCAGTATAACAAGGCAGAGAACAAATAAGCCGCACCTTGTTTTTCCTATAAAAGTCCGGAATATCTTCCTGGCCATTTTCCAAAAGGACCGTAAGATTACTTCTCACAATAAGTTCTTTTGCTAAGGGACGAGCTTTCTCCACAAAATATCTGAAATTGAGATTCATCTCCGGCGCGCCGCCGGTAATATCAAGAATAAGCTCCTTCTTTTTTCTTAAAAATTCTATCACCTTGTCGACAGTTTTCCTCGACATGGTATTCTCGCCTCTTGGACTGGCTCCCACGTGACAGTGCTTACACGACTGGTTGCACAGATCACCCATGTTAACTTGAAGTATCTCCAGAGTCGCCCTTTCGCGGACTTGCCCGTTTACTTCCATTATTTTCGACACAAAAGCGTTCATTCAATGTCTCCTTTTCCTATAAAAACTCTGTCATTCTGAGACCTCGCAGAGGCCGAAGAATCTCATTCCCAGATCCTTCGTTCGGCCCTTTGGGCCTCGCTCAGGATGACATTGTGGGAAGGCCTTCTCCTCTCACACCTTCCTAGTCACTCATCCCCGTGCCCTCTAAATAACGCTCCAGATCTTCCGGGGTATCTATATCATACCACTCATCAAGTAGTGAAACTACCTTTCCCGCGTTTTTAATGTTCTTTAGTGTCCTTCCAAGCACCTTATTGCTGCTCCACTCAACATCTTTAAATATATCGGGATCGGGCTTCCTCACCCCTATCAAATAATATCCTCCATCGATAGCCGGCCCTATTACAACGTCTTTTTCACTAAGACGAAGAAAAGCATCATTTATATACTCAAAAGGCAAGTCAGGAGAATCAGTCCCGATAATAACCGTAGCATCACTACCGGATCTTTCAGCATACAAGAAAGCGTTGTGCATCTTCTCACCCAAGTCACTGCCATCCTGTTCAAAGAACGAGAACTCGTCTTTAACACTATTTAAAAATTCAGGTTCCCCAAAATAATCGTAAGCTAGTATTTTCCGGTCACTTTCTATCTTATTCGCCATATCGATCGTTTTTTTGATAAACCCTTTATAAAGATCAACGATCTTATCGTTATCAATATACCCGGTAAGACGCGTTTTTACTCTGCCTGCCTCGGGTTCTTTAGCGAAAATAATTAAACATGTTTTCATCTCAGGTCGTCGTAATATTTTTTGATCTTGTTTGGCGGGACCTTCAGGGAAAATAAAATATTCAGGAATGAGTACAATAGAACCGTTCTTATTGCCCCTCTTTTGTCCCACCGCCTGGCGGATACAGTTATCTTATCTTCCAACACTTTCGTCTTTCCTTTTTTTCTCAGTTTTTTCGAGAATATAACATCTTCCATAACCGCGACTTCCGGAAACGCGCCTGTATCGTTAAAAATATCTTTTTTAACAAATATGCCCTGGTCACCGTAAAAAACTTTTGTTATTTTAGCACGCATATTTCCGAAGAATTCAATAGCTCTAAACATCTTACCCTCTTTTTCTATGCGCTGAGTAAAACATCCACCGATAAAGCCGGCCCGTACCGCTTTCTTAACATTATTTAACGCGTCCGCGGAGATCAAGGTATCCGCGTGCAGAAAGAGAAGGACATCCCCTGTGGCGTGTTTGGCTCCACAATTCATCTGCTTAGCCCTCCCCCTCTCACTCTCTATCACTTTCCCGTATCCGGTTGCCACTCTCACGCTTTCATCGGTGCTTTTGCCATCTACAAAAATAAGCTCGAACTGTTGATGAAGCTCATCAAAAAATTCACTTCGCCGGGAGAGTATCTTCTCTTCGTTATATACAGGTAAAATTACGGTTATCATACCTTTACATTCTAGTTTCGCGTTAATGGTTGGTCAAGGATATTATGTGAGATTAAAAAAAAGAGGGACAGTCCACGCGCTCATTTCATTCGCTTGGTACTGTCCCTCTTTTTTTTATTACTTTAAGGCTTTACACCTTTGTTACGTTTACAGCTTCCGGACCTTTTTGTCCCTGCTGCGGTTCGAACTCAACAGCCTGACCATCTTCCAAAGACTTGTAGCCGTCACCCTGAATCGAGCTGTGATGTACAAATACATCCTGGCTCCCGTCTTCAGGAGCTATAAACCCATAACCCTTTGAATTGTTAAACCATTTTACTGTTCCTTTTGCCATTACTTTTCCTCCTTTTGGAAATATTATTGCAGCGAACACCAGCAAAAAAAACCACAAGGTGAAAAATTCTCGCCTTGTGGTTAAAAACTTTCACGCCTCGTTCACTACCTCTTCAAGAGATATTATACCTTTAAACCCACGTCTGTCAACAGAAATACTCTGAATACTCGTAATATCGACACTTTCACCCCATTTTTCTATATGGCTCCCTTTCTCAGCTCTCTCACCATAGAACGAGCCAGATCATAAGTCTTTATTTTAGGAAATCCCGGGAACATGTTAACATCTACCACATAGGCCTTGTTTTGATGTTTATCCAACATAATATCTATACCCGCGAAATTGAGCCCTGTCGCTTTCATCGTCAAGAGGGCTTGCTGTTCTATTTTCCTTATTGCCGATTTAGACAAGAACTTACGTATTCCAGGAGACCCCTGGCCTCCCTGGGAAATATTGGTGGTAACAGATTCCGGTTTGTTCTTCCTGGGGTAAACATATAAAACTTTATCAAAAAAAGCATATACCCTGAAATCCACTACCCACCCTTTCACTCTTAAGGGGTCGACAGCTTCTTCTATAATGATATCCTTTACCAATAACTGTTCTAGAAATTTACGGTTCCCTGTGATATCCCGAAACTGCCAGCCATAATCGGAACGCATATTAAATATTTTATTACCGTTAAAACCAAAATTCGTGCTCCACTCGTCCCTCTCCAGATATGTTATCCCTTTTCCCATGGAACCACAGCGCACCTTTACGTAAAATCTTTTTCTTTTGTTCAGCATACGCTCAATATAACCGGCGTTTCTGGATCTCACTTTTTTCGGGACAAGTACACCTTTTTTTGTCAAGACATCGCTCACTACGGCTTTATCCCGATAAAAGGAGGCCTTTCTCGGGTCGTTAATAAAGATGATCTCGCGGGCGATCATCTTTTCTTGAAGTCTCTCGAAGACTTTCTCACCATACTTAATAAATTTCTTATAGAATCCCAGATTCCCATACATACCGCGATACCTCTTGTGTTCAATAAAAGTATCCCAATAATCGAACGGAAAGAACACAAAAACAATTGCTCTATCGGTTTTTATTACCGGAGCTTTCCCGCTTAAAACATCCTCGATCTTAAGCGCCCTGTACCGAAATCCGCATTCAGCAATATATTTTTTTTGCTTATGAAACTTCAAAAAAGAATCAAAATCTCTTTTATCTCCCAAACTTATTATTGTGGTATTGTTCTTCATATATTAGGTGGGATCATTGTGTGAAATGGCGGTATAAATACTCATGGTGATCGGTAAGTTTGCCTGCCTGTGTCACAACGGCCCTTCTCATCTCTTTTGGCAAAGCAACGTGCTCAGTAATATCCATTGAGCCATGTTCAGCAACCTGGTACACATATTCTCGTATAAGTTTACTAAAATTTTCCGAGGAATCACGCGGGAGTTCTGTCGGAAGGTTATCAATAGCAAGGATCGTTATCCCGGAGGATCTATAACCCGTCCTATAAGCGTCGTCCAATGGATCATATGTATATACGGGAAACCTTTGGGTTGTCGCTTTGTGAGTAATCTCTATGCCCCCGCCCACATCACACGAAATATCCCCGATAAAACCTAACCTGAATCTCTTTTTGCCATAAAGATCCTTTATCATTTTCTTGGTCACGATCCGCGGATAATTCTCATCCCAATACGACGCGTTAATAAGCATATTCAATTTGGGAATATACTTATCCATATTGGACTCGAAAAGCTCCGGATGTTCACGATACTCTTCAAAATAGAACTTTTTGCCGGTCTTCGACCGTATTTTCTCCTCGCGGTAGAACACTATCATATATATCTTTTTCCTGTCGAGATGAGCCTTCTTTTTAACAAACCTATTCATATCCCGAGGATGCACTTCTTCGGCACCCATTAGACCGAGTATCTCCTGCGCTCCACCGCTTACATTTCCGCGGCCGATAACTCCTACAATAAAAGGCGCTATCTTGCCGGGAAGCCCTTCATTTTTTATTTTTTCTCTTACCTTCTCGACGCCATTTCGCATATCGTCGATATCTTTATATTTCCAGCTCTGCTTCAAGGAAAGGAACGGCGTTACGATACCCTGGCCTTTCAATTTTAGGCCATAATAATGAAGGCTGTCTACCATACCGCATATACCCGCAAAGCGGCCGAAATAAACCAATCTTCTGCCCTTTCCATCTCTCACATTCTCGTAATCGATAAGCGTCACATTCTTTCTCAGGAACTCTTTCAATAGGGGTATATTGTTCTTTTGCCCTTTAACGGTATGCGAAAAAACCATATATATCTTCCCACCGACTATCTTCGACGGTTCCATAGCTTTGATCCCCACAAGAAAGTTGGCTTTTTTGAAACTTTTTACGACTTCCGCGGCGACCTTGCGATATTCATTGTCGCTAAATATTCTTAAAGGATTCGCTTCGACCTCTACCTTTATCCCCCTTTCGACCAACCACTTTATATCCGACGGAGTTAACGGGGCGCGTTTCTCTGATTTGTTCTGTTCTTTCAATATGCCAACGACCAACTTTTTCCGTTTTTTGCTCATATTTTTGCCTTCAATATTTTTATCTTCGACGCGTCACTCCTGCATTTATTCTGCCTTTTGTCCTCTAGCTCATCCGGGACATCAAGGGTCTCTTTTAATCCGAACTTTCTGAAAAAATCAGGCTTATCCGTTACCACATATACCTCGCGCCCGGGATCTCTTTCTTTTATCAAGTCCAACATGTACCTAAATAATTTTGACCCGATCCCTTTTTCCCTCCGATAATAATCCACGCCCAATGAAGCGATCTCCAAATAACCTTCACGCTCAACTATCCGACAGAACGCGACGGTCCTCTCTCCTTCCTTTGCCACACAAAAATCTTCCCATTTAGCGTCAGTATCGTCTAGCCAGTAATTTTCGAGGTTTTCTTTAATATAGGACCACTCGTCCGGACCCGCAAGCATTATTTTCATATTATTGATCTTCTATGGTTCTGATCAGCGTGAACGAAGAGGACTGCGTTTCTTCCTGCCTCCTGAGAACCCCCGGGTTCTACTACTGGCAGAACTTCTTGAGCGCCTCTTCCCCGAAGACCAGGTCTTTCCCTTACCTGGAGCGCTGGGTAAAAACTTCTCAGTAGGGAACTCGGGATGCTCTGCGATAGGTAAGGCGGCCTTTATAAGTTTCTCGATACTTTTCACATCACTACCCTGAGTTGGAGTGGCGAACGAAATGGCGCGCCCTTCATGCCCGGCGCGGCCTGTACGTCCGATCCTATGAACATAGTTTTCAGTATCATCCGGAAGATCGTAATTAATAACCGTTTCTATACCAACAACATCTATCCCTCTAGCCGCTATATCGGTGGCAACAAGTACCCTGTACCTGCCTCTTTTAAAACCCTCGAGTGCTTCTTTCCTTTGACCAAGCGTTCGATCTGAATGTATCTCCGCCGCTTTATGCCCCATATCTTTGATCATTCTCTTAATATTCCCCGCGCCTCTTTTTGTTCTCGAAAAAAGTAGTACCGAACCACGATATTCATCGAGCAGTTTAGCCAAAAGTTTCTTTTTGGATTCTTTTTTTACAATAAATATCTCCTGGGTAATGTGTTCCGCGGCAGTTCCTGACGGCGCGACCTCAACATGGACAGGAAGCTTCATATGCGCGGTACCCATTCTTACGATTTCGCCCGGTATTGTCGCGGAGAAAAGCATAGTCTGTCTTTTTTTAGGAATGGTCCTGATAATTTTTTCTATATCCGGCTTAAAACCCATATCTAACATCCTGTCAGCTTCATCCAAGATAAGGATCTCTACATCATTTAAACGCATTGTCTTCTGCTGCAAATGATCGACAAGCCTGCCGGGTGTGGCGATAATAATACGAGGGTTCTTTTTTAGAGCCCTAAGCTGATTCTGCATTGAAGCCCCACCTATAATAACCACACTATTTAAGCCAAATTTGGGGGCTATCTTCCTGAAAGTCTCTTCCACCTGAAGAGCTAATTCTCTGGTAGGAACTACTACCAGACATCGCCCATCACTGCGAGAAAGACGTTGTACAACGGGGATGGTAAACGCGAGGGTCTTCCCGGTTCCCGTCTGCGCCACACCTATAATATCGGTACCATCAATTCCTATAGGAATGGCTTTATGTTGGATCGGAGTCGGATTAGTAAACTTTAAGCTGTCCAACGCCTCGATTATTTTGGGGGCAATACCAAGCCCGTCAAATGTCACATTTGTTTTTGATTCTTTTTTCATAATACCTTAACTCCTTATTTCTTGTTTAATTAGACTTATGCAAAACGCTGTTTTTTTATCAGACTGTGTCATAATGTAGAGACTTGATTCATCAAGCCCGTTATATCGGGTTCGATGAATCGAACCCCTACAATATACCGTATGCGATCATCCGCAAAACAAATTACGACACAGACCGAATAGCGAAAGTTTCATTTTGCAGGATCCTTCTAGTTTAATACGATTAATCTGCTTTGGCCCACACGTTGAAACTGCTTCTATTCTACACTAAAATACCCTCAAAAGCTTTATATAAAAGAATTTGGGTCACTTCTTGCTTACCCTCTTACGATCCAGCTCACTTCTATGAAATTTTCTGAGACGAATATTCTGGGGAGTTATCTCGACCAATTCATCATCTTCGATAAACTCAAGCGCGAATTCAAGCGTCCTTTCCCTCGGAGGAATAAGCTGAATAGCGTCGTCAGATCCCGAAGATCGCATATTAGTAAGTTTTTTGCCCTTTAAAGCGTTGACAACCAGATCTGCCCCTTTGTTGTTTACCCCGAGGATCATCCCCTCATAAAGATCTTCTCCGGGATTAATAAATATTTCTCCTCTGGCTTGTAAATTAAAAAGAGCGAAAGCTACCGCTTCCCCGGCCGCCTGAGAAACAAGTACTCCTTTTTGTCTCGCGGGCATATCCCCTTTATATGTCTGATACTCTAAAAAGTTCTGATACATGATCCCGCTACCACGCGTCATGACTAGAAAATCGCTCCTGAACCCGATCAACGCTCTGGAAGCAATAATAAAATCCATCCTTACGGCACCGGATGAAGTCGTCTCCATATTCTTCATCTCCGCTTTACGCTCGCCAAGAGCCTGCATAACCGCGCCCTGATACTCAGTTTCCACTTCGATCACGACTTCTTCAACGGGCTCAAGCACCTGTCCCCCCGTCTTTTTCAGGATCACCTGCGGTATGGATACTTCCAGTTCATATCCTTCGCGTCTCATCGCCTCTATCAAGATGGCCAGATGTAATTCGCCGCGTCCAGACACTTTGAAACGCTCTCCCCCATCAACTTCTTCAACTTTTATCCCCACATTTATCTTAGCTTCATGCGTCAGGCGTTCGCGAATATGCCTTGATGTTAAAAATCTACCCCCGTCCTTACCGGCAAGCGGACTGGTATTA
>JAJRVD010000084.1 GCA_024277375.1 Candidatus Omnitrophota bacterium
CTTGCCGGGCTTTAATTTGCTTCTCGAATTTGGCACAATCTTTACAATTGCTCAATTGGTACACTCCTTTTTGTCGGAAGTGTATCACATTATTTCAGATTTGCAAAAAATATAACCTTAAAAAGATCTTTCGACTCGTTCGCCTTCCTGCCTTCGGCAGGCGGCTCACTCGCTCAAGATGACAGGGGAGCAGAGCTGATTCTCTGCGGAGAACTGAACTATTACACTATTACTTATTTTACACCGAAAAACACGCCCATTATTCCTTTCAACATGAGGACAATGCTAAAATATTGACTATGTATACCATATATGTTAAGATTTGACCTTATTATGAGCAAAATTACTATTATAGGTGATGGCGGATGGGGGACTGCATTAGCTCTATTGCTGCATTCTAAGGGCGAAGATGTTGTTCTTTGGAGCGCATTTCCGGAATACGCGAAGTATCTTGCCAAAATAAGAGAGAATTCCAAATTTCTTAAGGGTGTAGAGTTACCAAAAGACTTCCGCGTAACTTCCGATGATTCTGTGGCAAAGGGATCGGAATGTGCTATTTTTGTAGCACCTTGTGAATATCTCCGGCCTGTCGCGGAAAGATTCTCGGGCGCGTCCTTCAAATGTATCATAAGTGCCACCAAGGGGATAGAGAACGGATCGTTGAAGAGGCCGTCAGAGATATTACCCGAATATTTTCCGAAAAGTTCCGTAAGTGTGTTATCGGGCCCAAGTATATCATATGAAGTCGCGAACAAAGTTCCGACCAGTGTTGTTATCGCGTCCGTTGATAATTGCGGTAAAGACGCGCAGAAATTATTGATGACCGACCGGTTCCGTGTATATACCTCCGGCGATGTGGTGGGAGTTGAATTGGGCGGCGCGCTAAAAAATGTTATAGCTATAGCCGCCGGGATCTCCGATGGACTGGGTTTCGGAACCAATACTAAAGCAGCACTTTTAACTCGGGGGCTTGCCGAAATTACACGGCTTGGGGTTAAGGCCGGTGCTGATGCCGCTACTTTCAGAGGACTTAGCGGTCTGGGTGATCTTGCCACTACGTGTATAAGCAAACAAAGCAGGAATCGTTGGTTCGGAGAAGAAATCGGGAAAGGGCGGAAGCCCGAAATTATTATGGCATCGACAGAGTTAGCCGTTGAAGGGGTGGCTACATGCGAGTCGGCAAATGACTTGTCGAAAAAATACGGTATAGAAATGCCCATAACCCAAAAGGTTTATGAGGTTATTTATAAAGGAAAAAGTCCAGCGTCTGCCGTGAAAGAGCTTATGACGCGGGAACCGAAAATGGAGGATTACGAATAGCAAGATCGGGGACAGTCCCCTGGCATCCCTGGCACAATAAATGCAACAAACGCAATGAACATATACAATCGGGACGTGGCGCAGTCTGGTAGCGTACTTGTCTGGGGGACAAGTGGTCGTCGGTTCAAATCCGACCGTCCCGACCATGTTTGGATATAAAAAGGAGAGAGATGAAGTCAGTAAAAATAGGACTTATAGGGGCGGGTACTATCGGCAAAGGTATTATCGAGCTTATCTCCAGTAATAAACAGCTTATTGCTGACAGAACCGGGGTGTCTCTGGAGGTAAAAGCAATATGCGACAAAGATGCCGGAACATTGAAAGACATAGGGGGCAAGAACGTTTCCGTCAAGACCGCGGATGCTAATGATCTTATAAACGATGTGGATATCGATATCATTGTCGAATTGATAGGAGGCATCAATCCCGCGAAAGAAATTATACTGAGTGCTTTGAAGAATAAAAAACATGTAGTGACCGCCAATAAAGCGTTACTTTCAGGCCATTGGAAGGATATTTTTGACACGGCGTCCGCGAGTGGTGTTCTTGTTAATTTTGAAGCTTCTGTGGGCGGAGCGATCCCGATAATCCGTACAATAAGAGAAAGTTTTGTCGCGGATAAGATCAACGTTATTTACGGGATATTGAACGGGACTACCAATTTTATTCTGACCAAAATGGACGAGGAACATTGTTCGTTTGACGATGCGCTTAAAGTAGCCCAGGAAAAGGGCATTGCCGAAAGTGATCCGGAACTGGATATCAGTGGTAAAGACAGCGCGCACAAACTTGCTATATTGTCTTTGCTTGGATTCGGCAAAGATATATCCCCTGAAGACATATTCACCGAGGGGATTGAAAATATTGAACCGGAAGACATCGCGCGTGCTTACAACGGTGGGTACAGTGTTAAGCTTCTTGCTATCGCAAAAAATACTTCCGCGGGTCTTGAACTCAGGGTTCATCCTACTTTGCTTCCCGAGTCGCATTTGCTTTCGGGGGTGAAAGGCGAGGATAATGCTATCTTTGTAAAAGGAGAGTTTATCGAGGATTCACTGCTTTTTGGTAAAGGTGCCGGCAGGCGGCCTACCGCCGGTTCCGTTGTGGGTGACATTGTTGAAATTGCAAAGCACGTGGCTTTTGATAAAGAAGACGCGGCACCGTATAACCTGAACTACTCTTCTGAGGACAAGAACTTGAAGGCTATGGAGGAATTGGATCTATCATACTATTTAAGATTTTCTGTTATTGATAATCCCGGTGTTCTCGCGGGGATATCATCGGTACTTTCTGAGAATGAGATAAGCATTGCCAGTGTCTTGCAGGAAGAGCGCAACCAGGGCGAGATCGTGCCGGTAATTATCGTAACTCATAAAGCGAAAGAAGGTCGTATGATGAACGCGATATCCAGGATAGATAAGATGGATTGCATAAAAAATAAAACTGTTGTTATCCGTATTGAAGAATAACGTATTCGGGAAAGGTGACGAATGGGAATTATAGAGAACTATAAGAAATATCTGCCGGTAACAGATAAGACTCCTGTTATCAGTCTTCACGAGGGGAACACTCCGCTTATAAAAGCCGCCCCGATAGCCGAAAAAGTTGGTGAAGGTTATAACGTCTGGTTGAAATATGAAGGGATGAATCCTACCGGAAGTTTTAAAGACAGGGGAATGACGATGGCGGTATCAAAGGCCGTCGAAGAGGGGTCACGTGCCGTAGCGTGTGCTTCAACCGGGAACACTTCCGCGTCAGCCGCGGCTTTTTCAGCCAGAGCCGGAATCGATTGTATTGTGGTTATCCCGGAAGGCGCGATAGCGTTGGGTAAACTCGCGCAGGCTCTTATCCATGGCGCTAAAGTTATAGCCATAAAAGGGAACTTTGACGACGCGCTAAAAATAGTCTGTGAGCTGACAGATAAGTATCCCATTACTCTTGTTAACTCACTTAATCCGTACAGGATCGAAGGGCAAAAGACGTCTTCTTTTGAAATTTGCGATATATTAGGACACGCACCCGATTATCACGCTCTACCTGTAGGGAACGCGGGAAATATTACCGCTTACTGGAAGGGGTATAAAGCTTACAAGGATGACGGCAAGATACGTGATCTTCCGGTGATGCTGGGGTTTCAGGCTGCCGGGTCCGCTCCGATAGTAGAGGGGCGCGTAATAGAGGATCCACGGACAATAGCCACAGCTATAAAGATAGGGAACCCCGCCAGTTGGAAACAGGCTGAAGAAGCTCGCGACGCCTCCGGAGGGGTGATCGAAAAAGTTACGGATGATGAGATCCTGGAAGCATATAAATTTTTAGCGAACAAAGTAGGTGTATTTGTTGAGCCGGGATCCGCGGCCAGCGTAGCCGGTGTTTTTAAGAAAGCGAAGGAAGGGTATTTCCCGAAACTGGATGCCTCCGTGGAGAAAGATATAGTGTGTGTTTTGACGGGGCATGGATTAAAAGATCCAGATAGAGCAATAAAGAGTTTAGAGCATCCTGTGGTCGTAGACGCGTCTATCGAAGCGGTAGTCGACGCCGCGGGAATATAGTAGGGTCGGGTTTCAGGCCTGCCCGCGAAACGCGAGGAGAAAATGAAATACATTATTCTTGTTCCTGACGGGATGTCCGGGGAGCCGATTGAGGAATTGAACGATCATACTTGTATGGAAATAGCCAATACCCCTAACGCGGATATGATAGCCAGAAAGGGGATCGTCGGGACAGTAAAAAATATTCCAAAAGGAATGACTCCGGCGAGTGATGTGGCGAACCTTTCGATCCTGGGGTATGATCCCGGGAAATATTATTGTGGACGCGGGCCATTAGAAGCCGCCAACTTGAAAGTGGAACTTGGTGATTGTGACGTAGCGTTCCGATTCAATACGATAACGGCTGCAAACGACAAAATGGTCGACTATAGCGCGGGTCATATCTCTACCGAGGAAGTTACGGTTTTAATAGAAGTGTTAAATGAAGAACTTGGTGATGACGTTTTTAAATTCTATACGGGGACAAGCTATCGGAATTTATTGGTCGTACGCTGCGCTTCTCCGTCGGAGGCTGAGAAACTGGCTAAAGTGTCGTGTTTCCCGCCGCATGACATCCTTGATCGATCGATCTCAAAGCACCTTCCGAAGAAAAAGGAACTTGTCGCGTTGATGGAAAGGTCAAAAGCTGTTTTAGAAAATCACGACATTAATAAAGTTCGCATAGACCTTAAGCAGAATCCGGCGAATATGATATGGTTGTGGGGGCAGGGGGTCAAACCCGATATGCCTAAATTTGAAGACGCGTACGGTATTACAGGCGGGATGATATCGGCTGTTGATCTTTTAAAAGGTATGGCGCTGACTTTGGGGTTGGAAGTTGTGAATGTTCCCGGGGCAACCGGATATTATGATACGAACTATGAAGGTAAGGCCGCCGCGGCTATTGATATTCTTACCAGGCATGATCTGGTTTTCGTTCATGTCGAGGCTCCGGACGAAGCGGGACATAACGGAGATGTTGAGGCTAAGATAAGGGCGATAGAGAATTTTGATAGCAAAATAACGTCCAGGATCATTGAAGAACTTACCGGTAGAGAAGACTTTAGAGTAATGATATTGCCGGATCATCCTACACCTGTAAAGAAAAGAACGCACACGTCGGACCCGGTACCGTTCGCGATAGCCGGTACGGGGATCGATCCCGATAGAGTAATAGTGTTCTCTGAGAAGGCATCAAAGGCCGGAAGTAAACATTTGGAAAAGGGGTCGGACTTGATGAAGTATCTGCTGGTAGAAGAGGGAGTAATATGAGAAAAGGTATTATAGTACAAAAGTTTGGTGGAACCAGCGTTGCTAATCCGGAAAGAATAATTGGTGTAGCGAAAAGGGTAGCCGCGACCAAGAAAAAAGGATATGACGTAGTTGTAGTTGTCTCCGCACTTGGAGGAACTACGGATGAACTTGTAGACCTGGCAGGGCGGATCAGCAAGAATCCCGCGGAAAGAGAAATGGACATGCTCCTGGCGACAGGGGAACAGGTTTCAGTCGCTCTTTTAGCCATGGCTTTGCATGAACTCAAGCAGGAAGCCATATCGCTGACCGGAGCTCAGGTGGGGATCGTAACCGATTCATCTCATACAAAAGCTAGGATCCTGGATGTTAGTACTCAGAAGCTCAGAAAAGAGTTACGGGTCGGAAAGGTAGTGATCGTAGCCGGATTTCAGGGAGTCAACTTAGATCAGGAGATCACAACTCTGGGTAGAGGCGGATCAGATATGACGGCTGTGGCTTTGGCTAAAGTTTTAAAAGCAAAAATGTGCGAGATCTATACCGATGTGAAGGGTGTGTATACGGCGGATCCTCGAATAGTTAAAGACGCGCGTAAATTGGATAGTATAAGCTATGAGGAAATGCTGGAACTTGCTTCTCTTGGCGCGAAAGTTATGCAGGCAAGAAGTATGGAGGTTGCAGGTAAGTTTAATGTTCCCATGCATGTTAGATCGAGTTTTTCTAAGAAAAAGGGAACTTTGATCACTAAGGAGGTTAGAGCTATGGAAGATGTTTTAGTCAGGGGTGTTACAGCTAAAAAGGACGAAGCCAAAGTTACTATTTGTGATGTACCTGATAAACCGGGTGAAGCGAGCAGGATATTCGAGCTTTTGGCAAAAGCTGACATAAACGTAGATATGATAGTACAGAACATATCGCGCACAAAAGCGACGGACATATCTTTTACCGTCCCAAACAGTGATCTTAAAAAGACCCAGGAAGTTGTTCAGAAAGTCATTAAGACCATAGGTGCTAAAGCGGTTACATACAATAAAAGTATCGCGAAGCTTTCTGTCGTAGGTATCGGGATGAGAAGTCATTCCGGTGTCGCGGCAAAGATGTTCAAGGCTCTGGCC
Source organism: Candidatus Omnitrophota bacterium (assembly GCA_024277375.1). Lineage (GTDB taxonomy): Bacteria > Omnitrophota > Gorgyraeia > Tantalellales > Tantalellaceae > JAJRVD01. The sequence goes on from JAJRVD010000084.1 coordinate 6,218, forward strand.
GCTAAAAAGGTCAATATAGAGATGATATCGACGAGTGAGATAAAGATATCCTGTGTGATCCAGAAGAAAGACGCTGATAAAGCTGTAAAAGCCGTACATAAATCGTTTGGGTTGGAAAAGAAACCAAAAAAATAGCGTTTAACGCAAGGACGCGGCGCGCCGTAACCTTACGTTAACCAAAGAGGTTATTATGAAAAAAGGAAAAGTATTTATCTATGATACGACTTTAAGGGATGGATCCCAGTCGGAAGGGATCTCTTTTACTGTAAAGGATAAGCTCCGTATCGCTCAAGAATTGGATAAGATCGGTATAGATTTTATTGAAGGCGGTTGGCCCGGATCTAACCCCAAAGACAATCAGTTCTTTAAAGAGGCAGCTAAGTCTTTGAAACTTAAGAGATCTAAACTTGTCGCGTTCGGCAGTACACGTCGAGCGGGGTCTAAAACGTCACGAGATCCGGTCATTAAAGGATTGCTCAGGGCCGAGACGAAATATCTGACGATATTCGGTAAGAGCTGGGACCTTCATGTGAAAGATGTTTTCAGAACCACCTTAAAAGAGAATCTCAAGATGATCGAGGATTCGGTAAAGTATTTGAAGAAAAGAGGGCGCCGGGTTATTTTTGACGCGGAACATTTTTTTGATGGGTACAAGGACAATCCGGAATATGCCATTAAGAGTCTGGAAGCGGCCCTCGCTGGCGGGTCCGAAAACGTGGTTCTTTGCGATACGAATGGAGGTACGCTTACCAGCCAGATATTTGAGATCGTCGAGGAAGTTAAAGCGAATATTAAAAAACCATTAGGGATCCATGTGCATAATGATATCGGTATGGCCGTAGCTAATTCAGTCGCAGCCGTGCAGGCGGGGTGTGTCCAGGTACAGGGCACTTTTAACGGTTATGGAGAAAGGTGCGGCAATGCCGACTTGGTATCGATACTTCCTACTCTAAGGTTTAAACTCGGAATGGATTGTCTGTTCGGATTTGGATTTAAGGAACTGACGGAAGTCTCCAAATGTATCGCCGAAATATCTAATATGAGACAACAGGACTCACAACCATATGTGGGGAATAGCGCGTTTGCGCACAAAGCGGGTGTTCATGTAAACGCTATCTTGAAAAACCCCCGAACATATGAACATATGGACCCGGTAAAGGTCGGGAATAAACGCAGGATGCTTATTTCTGAGCTTTCAGGGAAATCAAGCATAGTCAAAAAAGCGGGAGAGCTGGGGTTTAAGCTCGACAAAACTTCCGATAGGGCCAAACGCATATTATCTCTCGTTCAAGATATGGAAAAAGAAGGGTATCAGTTTGAACTGGCCGAAGCGTCATTGTCTCTTTTGATGCAGAGAGCTTCCAAAACTTTTAAGGAACAGTTCAGACTGGAGGACTTCAGAGTAATTGTCGAGAAACGAAATTCTTATGAACTTATTTCAGAGGCTACCGTAAAATTGAAGATCGGAGGGAAGAAGAGACATACCGTTGCTTTGGGAGATGGTCCCGTGCATGCCATGGACCGTGCACTGCGTAAATCTCTGATAGAATTTTTTCCAAGCCTTAACGAGATGCATCTATCGGATTTCAGGGTAAGAGTTCTGGATGAAAAATCCGGTACCGCGGCCAGGGTACGTGTTTTAATACAGTCCCAGGACCAGGATGATTCATGGTGGACCATTGGGGTGTCTGAAAATATCATAGAAGCCAGCTGGTTGGCACTTAAAGATTCGATAGAATACAAATTCGCTAAAGACAGGAAAGCACATAAAAAATGAATGAATTATCTACCAAATACGATCCGCAAAGTATAGAAGAAAATATTTATCAATCTTGGTTGGCGGAGAATTTACTGCACGCTGACGGGAATGCCGCTCGAACACCTTACTGTGTTGTAATACCGCCGCCTAATGTAACGGGTGTTTTGCATATGGGCCATGCCTTGAACAATACGATACAAGATATTCTCGTAAGGTGGAAGCGCATGCAGGGGTGTGAAACGCTTTGGATGCCGGGAACGGATCATGCGGGTATAGCTACACAGAATGTTGTCGAGAGGGAGCTTGCCAAAGAGGGGCTTAAAAGAACCGATATAGGCCGGGAAGAATTTCTGAAAAGGGTATGGCAGTGGAAAGAAGAGTACGGAAGTACAATTATACAACAGCTGAAGAGTATGGGATGTTCCTGCGACTGGGAACGAACTCGGTTTACTATGGATGAGGGGCTTTCAAACGCGGTTAAGGAAGTATTTTTGCGGTTGTATGAAGACAGACTTATCTACAAAGGGAATTACATAATAAATTGGTGTCCTAGGTGTTGTACCGCTCTTAGCGATGAAGAGGCTGAACACCGTGACATTGAGGGCATGTTGTATTACATCAAGTACCCCATTAAGGCCAGGGATAAAATAGAGAAAGAGAACGAGGATTATATCGTAGTCGCTACTACCCGTCCGGAAACAATGCTGGGAGATGTCGCGGTCGCGGTGAACCCGAAGGATGAACGTTACGCTCATCTTCGAGGTCAAAATGTTATATTGCCGGTCATGAAGCGGGAATTAAAAGTGATCTTTGATGAAGACGTTGATCCCGAATTCGGTACTGGCGCGCTAAAGGTAACGCCGGCGCATGACCCTGTGGACTTTGAGATTGGCAAAAAACATGGTCTTGAAAGTATTAATGTGATGACAGCCGAAGGAGTGATAAATGCTGAAGGCGGGAACTATGAAGGTATGGACAGGTTCGAATGTCGCCAGGCTATAATTGAGGAACTGACTCAACTGAAACTCTTTATAAGATCAGAAAAGCATGTGCATGCTGTTGGACATTGTTACAGGTGTCATACGGTAGTGGAACCGCGTCTTTCCAAACAGTGGTTCGTTAAGATGAAACCGCTGGCAAAAGAAGCGATAAAAGTTGTCGAGGAAGAGAAAATAAAATTCTATCCGCAGCGGTGGACCAAGGTTTACCTCAACTGGATGAATAATATCCGAGACTGGTGTATTTCTCGTCAGATATGGTGGGGGCACCGGATACCCGTTTGGTATTGCAAGGATTGCCTGGAATATGCAGACGTGCGTGATGTGGATATAACGGGCCCCGGGACTAAGGGTGTATATGTCGGTGAGGCGAGTCCCGAAAAGTGTCCTACGTGTGGAGGTAAGAACCTGGAGCAGGATCCGGATGTTTTGGATACCTGGTTCTCATCCTGGCTCTGGCCTTTTTCAACATTAGGATGGCCCTCGAAAAGCAAAGAGCTGGATATGTTTTACCCCACGGCCGCGCTTGTAACCGCCCAGGAGATAATATTTTTCTGGGTAGCTCGCATGATAATGGCAGGGCTTAAATTTCAGAAGGCCATACCGTTTAGAGATGTCTATATACACGGAACCGTGCGTGATGAGACGGGCACTAAGATGTCCAAGTCGCTTGGTAATGTTATAGACCCGATAGATATTATTAGAGAGGTTGGAAGTGACGCCTTAAGGTTCAGTGTAATATCGATAACCTCACAGGGGCAGGATGTATTCCTCTCGAAGGATAAGTTCGATATAGGCAGGAATTTTGCTAATAAGCTATGGAACGCCTCAAGGTTTGTCCTGATGAATCTTGATGAAAAAGTGCTGAATGAGGATATAAGGGCAGAAGATCTAAGTTTGGCGGATAAATGGATCTTGAGCCAGTTTAATGATACGGTCCGTAAGGTCACGGAAAGTTTCGAATCATATCGTTTTAATGACGCTACCGCCGCGCTCTACGATTTTATATGGCATAAGTATTGTGACTGGTATCTCGAGATATCAAAACTTTCTACGGATGCCGCGACTACACAGCGGGTTTTGATCAAAGTGTTAAAAGGATGTTTATCTTTGTTGCATCCGATCATGCCGTTCATAACAGAAGAGATCTGGCAGAAAATACCAAAAAAATCATGTAAATGGATAATGACAGCCGAGTGGCCGGAAGCTTCCAAAGAGCACGAAAATGCCGAGGCGGTCAGTGCGATGGAAAAACTCATAGGCGTAATTACCGCTGTTCGTAATGCCAGGGCTTTCTGGAATATCGGGATAAAGGTCAGAATGGAGGCATTGCTTAGTGTCGCGTCCGAGGACGATGAAAACATCCTAAAAACCAACAAGAAATACATAGAGCAGATGGCGCGATGTGACGTGAGGGATATAAGCAAAAACATCAAGCGTCCGGGTCAATCAGTAGCCGCTCTGGTCGGGGAGATAAAGGTCTTTATTCCGCTGGGTAACGCGGTGGACGTCAATAAAGAAAAAAAACGTATTTCCGAGAAGATCGATGATATTCAGAAATATCTTAAGGGCATAGAGAAGAAACTGGAGAACAAGTCGTTTTTGGATAAGGCTCCGGAAGACGTTGTTATGAAAGAAAAAGAAAAGAAACAAAAATTTGAGGATCAGGTAAGGAACTTTGAAGACAACCTCGCCGCGCTTAAATGAAGACACGATTGCAAAACATCCTTTCACACGCGGGGGTCGCTTCCAGGAGAAGCGCGGGGGAACTTATAGAAAGCGGCAAAGTTGAAGTAGACGGGAATCTTGTTAAGGAGAAAGGATTAAAGCTGGATCCGGACAAGCATAAGATAACAGTTAATGGGCGACGTCTCCCGAAAAAAGAAAGAAAACTGTATTTTCTGTTTTATAAACCAAAAAACGTTATTTCGACCGCGAGTGATACTCATGATCGAAAAACAGTGATTGATTTTTTCGAAAAAATAAACGCGCGGCTGTATCCTATAGGGCGTCTTGATAGAAATACGACGGGCATATTGATAATTACTAACGATGGGGATCTTACTAATAAGTTAGCGCATCCCCGATATGAAATAGAAAAGGAATATGAAGCGATTGTTGAGGGAAAGATGTCAACAAGAGAGATAAAGGAAGCTGAAAGCGGAATAGAGATAGAGGGTAAATTCACCGCTCCATGTAAGATAAGTATGTTGGAGAAGAGCGATAAGAGTACGACATTAAAAATAAAACTACATGAAGGCAAGAAGAGACAGATCAGGGTAATGTTTGAGTCTGTTGGGCACAAAGTTGTTGAGCTTAAGCGTGTAAAGTACGCGGGGCTGACTCTGGGCCGTCTTAAAGCGGGGCACTGGAGAGAGCTTACGAAAGAAGAAGTAAAAATGTTAAGGGAATTACATGGATCTGGATAAAAAACGAGTTGACGCGATAATAAGATTTTCTCTGAAAGAAGATATCTGGACGGGAGACGTAACGAGTCAGGCTGTTCTTGATAAGAATCAGGAGGTAGATGCTGTTATACTGGCGCGACAGGAAGGCGTTGTTTGCGGGATAGGTATCGTCGAAAGGATTTTTTCTTCTGTGGATGAAAATCTTCATTTCAGGCCGATGGTTAAAGAAGGTGACCATATTGAAGCTAGTCAGGAGGTAGCATTCGTTGAGGGTAGTGCCTTATCCATACTAAAGGGTGAAAGAACCGCTTTAAACTTTTTAAGTCTCTTGAGTGGTGTCGCTACCGCGACCAATAAGATGGTGAAAGCTGTCGAGGGTAGCGGTGTCAAAATATATGACACACGAAAAACCATACCACTGCACAGGTACCTGCAGAAATACGCGGTGACTGTAGGAGGGGGATCTAATCACAGAAAGGGCTTGTGGGATATGGTTTTGATAAAAGATAATCATATCAGGGCCGCTGGCATGCATAAAAAGACCAGAGACAGCGAGAGAGTCATAAAAGAGATAGTGAAAGACGCTAAAGCCAATTCCCAGAAAAATCTCAGGATCGAGATAGAAGTCGAGACCCTTAAAGAATGTGAATGCGCTTTGGATGAAAAGCCCGATGTTATTATGCTGGACAATATGTCGCCAGAGATGGTATCCGAGGCGGTTTCCCTGCGAAAGAAGAAGAAACTTGATGGTAAAGTGTTTTTCGAGGTCTCAGGAGGCATTACACTGGATAATATCGCCGACTATGCCGCGAGCGGTATAGAGATCATATCTACGGGATCAATTACGGGTAATGTGCATTCGGTAGATTTTTCATTAGAGATAATCTTGAGATAGTCATGGATAAATTTCAACTTGTAACCGATTTGAAACCAGCCGGCGACCAGCCCTTGGCGATCGACAATTTAACCGACTCCATAAGACAAAATAATCATTTTCAGACACTTTTGGGTGTTACCGGTAGCGGTAAGACCTTTACCATGGCTAACATTATCGAGCGTATCAACAAACCGGTACTCGTAATATCCCACAATAAAACCCTTGCCGCGCAGCTTTATTCAGAATTTAAATCTTTTTTTCCAAAAAACGCTGTTGAATACTTTGTGAGTTACTATGATTATTATCAACCCGAGGCCTATGTTCCGTCGACGGATGTATATATAGAAAAGGACGCTTCTATCAACGAGGATATAGATCGCCTGAGGCTTTCCGCTACGAGTTCGCTTTTCTCGAGGCGTGATACACTGGTAGTCGCGAGTGTTTCCTGCATATATGGCCTGGGTTCACCTGAAGATTATTCCAGTATGCTTGTAAAGGCGGAGCTGCGACAGGGGATCTCCCGTGATGAATTTTTAAAAGGATTGGTGGATATACAGTATGATCGCAATAATATGGATCTTGTGCGTGGCAAGTTCCGCGTGCGGGGAGATATAGTCGAGATCATGCCGGCATATAAACAGACGGCCATAAGGGTAGAGTTCTTTGGTGACGAAGTAACACGAATAAGTGAAATAGACCCTGTAACAGGGGATATCCTCGTCGGCCTGGATAAAATAGTGATCTACCCGGCAAAACATTTTGTAACGACGGAAGATAAAATTAACAATGCCGTAACGTCCATTGAAGAGGAATTGGGAGAAACTCTTCGCGAACTAAGAAACGATGGCAAGCTTTTGGAAGCGCAGCGTCTCGAACAACGTACGAACTATGATATGGATATGCTTAAGGAGCTTGGATACTGTAGCGGGGTGGAAAACTATTCAAGACACCTTTCTTCCAGATCTCCGGGAAGCCGTCCATGGTGTCTTCTTGATTATTTTGATAATGATTTTCTGGTCATCATAGATGAATCACATGTTACTTTGCCGCAATTGCACGCTATGTACGCGGGTGATCAGGCAAGAAAGAAGAATCTGGTAGATTTCGGGTTTCGTCTTCCTTCGGCGCTGGATAATAGACCACTCAAATTTGATGAATTTATGAATACGGTAAAACAGCTGATGTTCGTTTCAGCGACACCCGGGGAGTATGAGATAACCAATAGCACCGCCGTAGCGGAGCAGGTTATAAGGCCAACTGGGCTTATGGATCCGCCGATAACTATTCGTCCGACAAAGGATCAGATATATGATCTTGTCAAAGAGATTACCGAACGCGCCAAAAAGAACGAAAGGACCCTGGTTACCACATTGACAAAACGTATGTCGGAAGAACTCACCCGGTATTTAAAAGACATGAAATTGCGTGTACAGTATTTGCATTCAGAGATCAACGCGCTGGACCGTATTGAAATAATACGCGATCTCCGGCTTGGTAAATTCGATTGTCTTGTGGGAATAAACCTTCTGCGGGAAGGCCTGGATATGCCGGAAGTCTCTTTAGTGGCGGTGCTTGACGCCGACAAGGAAGGTTTCCTGCGCAGCTGGACTTCTCTTGTGCAGGTAGCGGGTAGAGCGGCTCGTAACGTTAACGGGGAAGTTATTCTTTACGCTGACAAAATTACGAAAGCGATGCGGAAAACCATTGACACAACGAACGAACGAAGAAAAAAACAACTCAAGTTCAATAGCGAACATGGTATAGAACCAAAGACGATAGAGAAGGCGATAAAAGAGGGAATAGAGGCGTATAAACAGGCTAAAGAGATCGTGAAAGACGCTACCGGCGAGAGTCAGGAAGACTACGATGTTCATGAAGTTATAACCCAGCTTGAAGGTGACATGGAGCATGCTTCAAGAAATCTTCAATTCGAAAAAGCGATAGTTTATCGTGATCAGATCGCTCAGTTGAAGAAGATGCTGAAGTAATTATGGGTAAGGGCGTACTGCAATACGCCCCTACAATTATTATGAATGATTTTAAAATAAAAAAACAGATCATAACTTTTCTCGCCGCGCGTGGTGAGAAGCACACTTCCGGCGAGGCGATGAGTGAATCTTTAGGGTTTTCACGTGCCTACCTTTGGAAGTACATAGGTAAGTTGCGCAGGGAGGGTTTCGATATCGAAGCCGCTCCACACCGGGGGTATATCTTAAAGTCTCATCCGGATAAATTGTATGGGTATGATGTAGGTAAAAATACGGTATATCACTATGAAAGTATAGATTCTACGAATGACAAGGCATATGAGTTGGCTGAAGCCGGCGCTACCGAAGGCACTATAGTTTTTGCTGAGGCTCAGACGTCCGGCAAAGGACGAATGGGCAGGAAATGGGTATCGCCTCCGGGAGAAGGTATCTATATGTCGCTTATTTTGAGGCCCGATGTGGATGTAAGTGAAATATCTACCATAACTCTTATAGCGGCGTTGTCCGTTACCAGGGCCATAAAAGAAACATGTTCTATAGAAGCCGGAATAAAATGGCCGAATGATATAATGATAGACGGCAAGAAAGTATGTGGTATTTTGACCGAGATGAAAGCGGAACCGGATATGGTGGATTTTGTTGTTCTTGGTATGGGGATAAATGTCAATACTGACGCGACACTCCTTCCGCCGGGGGGAATAAGCTTGCGCGGTGTGCTCGCGCGGCGTGTGGAGAGAGTAAGCTTGGTCAAAAATATACTTAAAAATTTCGAAAATGACTATGAAAAATTCAGATCAAATGGTTTTGCCGCGCTTCGGGAAGAATGTAAAGCCTCCTCAGCCGTTTTAGGTAAACGGGTGAGAGTGGAAGAACATACTCGATCGACCGAAGGGGTGGTCTCGGACATAGACGAGAAGGGCGCGTTAATTATAGAGACAGATGACGGTTCTTTTAGTAGAATGTTCAGCGGCGATGTAGTATTATGCCGGGAGCAATTATGAAATTATTAGTAGACATAGGGAATACGAATACATCTATAGCTTTTGCCGGGGGTAAAAAGATCCTAAAGAGATATTTTATCCATACAGGCAAGAAAGAAGTTTCATCAAGATCGCTTAAAAGGCTCTTTGGGAAGAGCCTGAGCAAGGTAGAGAGTGTTATTATTGTGAGTGTTGTACCGAAGTTTCTTTCTATTGTGAAAAAGAACCTGAAGGCAATGATCCCTGGTGTTCCTGTTTTTATTGTGGGTAGGAATGTAAAAGTTCCGATGAAGATCAAATATAAGAATCCTCGTCAGGTAGGCCAGGACCGTCTTGTAACCTCTTTCGCGGCATCACATGTCGGCGGGGTTCCTATTGTTGTCATAGATTTCGGGACTGCTGTAACCTTTGATTTTGTGAATAAAAAGGGGGAATATGAAGGAGGGCTCATATTTCCCGGACTTCGTCTGGGACTTGAATCTTTAGCTCAAAACACGGCCTTATTGCCTAAAATAGACATACACGCGACGAAGGGGCTTATAGGCAAAGATACCCGCGGCAGTATGAATAAAGGGGTTGTTTTCGGGTATGCCGCTATGTGTGACGGCGTCATAAAGCGCATTATGGCCAAATATGGAAGTTCTATTAAGGTCGTAGCGACCGGTGGGGATGCCAAGCTGATCGCGAAATACTCTTCCTATATAAACGAAGTACACTCAGACCTCATATTTAAGGGCCTTCTGGCTCTTTAAAAAAATCTTGACATTAAAGCGATATTCTCTATAATAAACAATTCATGTTAGCACTCGTTGCTGGTGAGTGCTAACAGGAACATTCGTAGGAGCGGTATCAGCCTTCGGCTGATGGGCCGCGAACAAATATTTGTAAAATTAAAGCAGGAGGGAGAAAACATGAAGATCCAACCATTAGGTGACAGAGTTATCCTTGAAGTTCTTGAGGCCGAAGAGGTAACAAAAGGAGGTATCGTATTACCGGAAACCGCTAAAGAAAAACCCCAGCAGGGTAAAGTGATCGCGGTAGGGAAAGGTAAAGTTTCAGACGGCAAAACAATAGCTCCTGAAGTAAAAAGCGGGGATGTAGTATTGTACGGGAAATATTCCGGATCGGAATTAAAAATAGACGAAAGAGATCTTTTGGTTATTAAGGAAGAGGACATTTTGGGTATCGTGGCGTAAAAGCGTAGTCGCGGTGTTATTGAATTTAGTTTAAGTAAGATCTACAAGGAGGAAAGAAATGGCTAAACAGTTACAGTATAGTGATGAGGGACGCCGTTCGATACTGGCCGGTGTTGAAAAACTTGCTAACGCGGTGAAGATCACGTTGGGCCCTAAAGGTAGAAATGTTGTTATCGAGAAAAAGTTCGGTTCGCCGACAATAACTAAAGACGGTGTTACCGTCGCTAAAGAAATAGAACTTGAAGATGCCTACGAAAACCTGGGTGCCGAGATGGTGAAAGAAGTAGCTTCTAAAACCAGCGACGTAGCCGGTGATGGCACGACAACAGCCACAGTTCTCGCTGAAGCTATTTACAGGGAAGGCTTAAAGAACGTTACGGCCGGCGCGAACCCGATGTCTCTGAAAAGGGGTATTGAAAAAGGTGTTGCGGCTGTTGTGGATGAGCTCGGGAAGATCTCAACTCCCATTAAAGAACAGAAAGAAATAGCCCAGGTTGCTACTATCGCCGCCAATGGTGACACTGTTATAGGGGAAACGATAGCCGAAGCTATGGGCAAAGTCGGTAAAGACGGCGTAATAACCGTTGAAGAGGGCAAGACTCTCGATACCAGTCTTAAATTGGTGGAAGGTATGCAGTTCGACCAGGGATATCTTTCTCCGTATTTTGTTTCGGATGCCGAGAGAATGGAATGTGTTCTTGAAGATCCGTACATACTTATATACGAGAAGAAGATATCTAACATGAAGTCCCTTCTTCCTCTACTGGAACAGGTGGCGCAGGCGGGAAAGCCGCTTCTTATAATTTCTGAGGAGACCGAGGGCGAAGCTCTTGCGACGCTTGTTGTTAATAAGATCCGCGGTACATTCAGCTGCTGTGCCGTAAAAGCTCCGGGTTATGGAGACAGAAGAAAATCCATGCTTGGTGATATTGCCGAACTTACCGGCGGCAAATGTATTACGGAAGATCTTGGAATCAAACTTGAAAGCGCGACGTTGGAAGATCTCGGAACGGCAAAGCGCGTTACCATCAACAAGGAAAACACTACTATAGTGGAAGGTGCCGGAAAACAGGACGCGGTACAGGCCAGGATAGTACAGATAAAGAATGAAATAGAAGCAAGCGATTCTGATTATGACAGGGAAAAACTTCAGGAACGTCTTGCGAAGCTTTCCGGCGGCGTCGCGATAATAAATGTTGGCGCGGCAACGGAAGTCGAGATGAAAGAGAAGAAGGCTCGCATAGAAGACGCTCTTCATGCTACAAGAGCCGCTTCCGAGGAAGGTATTGTTCCCGGCGGCGGAGTCGCTCTTCTCAGGGCAAAAGCGAAACTTGTTGATGTGAAAACCGAAGGTGAAGAGAAAGTAGGTGTCGCGATCATTGGACGCGCTATTGAATCACCAATACGTCAGATATTGACAAATGCCGGTCAGGAGCATGGTGTTATCGTCTCAAAACTTCTCGAGGAAAAAGACGCTAAAATGGGTTATGACGCTCAGAATGACGATTATGTCGATATGATAAAAACAGGTATCATAGATCCTACTAAGGTTACACGCAGCGCGCTTCAGAACGCGTCAAGTATCGCTTCTTTGATGCTTACGACAGAAGCTATCATCTGCGACAAGCCAGATAAAGAAGGTGCAGGCGGAGGAATGCCTGGTGGTATGCCTCCCGGAATGGGCGGAATGCCGGGAATGATGTAAATTAGTTCATGGTTCGTAGTACATGAACCGACACGTAGAAGCGGGCTCTGCCCGAGTAAGTGTAGGGGTTCGATTTATCGAACCGATATAACGGGCTTGATGAATCAAACCCCTACAGAAATACTTGACTTGAGGGTCAAGCATGTTAGAATTATTGTTAACTTCAGGGTAAGGTGCTCTTGTTTTAATTAGCGGGAAATTCCTTAGCCGGCGGTGATCCTTCCTGCGGGAGGGGAAGTCCGCGAGGTCCAAAAGGCCTGAATTCGTGAAACTCGAATACCGACCGTAAAGCCGGGATGGAAGAAGTCAGTGTCAACGTGTGTATGACTCTAACCCCTGAAGTATTGTAAGTGCGATATTTCAGGGGTTTTTTTATTATTACCATTTGTGCTCCTGCGTGGTGCACAGAGGTAAGAGGAGAAGATGTGAAGCTAAACACTATAGAAGAGGTAATAGGGGATATTAAAAAAGGTAGAATGATCGTCGTGGTAGATGATCCTTCAAGAGAGAATGAGGGTGATCTTATCGCCCCGGCCGCGGGAATAACCGCTAAGAAGATAAATTTCATGGCCAGATATGGAAGAGGTCTTATCTGTGTGCCGATGGAAGACGCTATCGCGGAGAAAATGGGCTTGCACCCGATGTCACGTGATCCGCAGGACCCGTATAAGACGGCGTGGGCCGTTTCTGTTGACGCGAAAGATGGGATAACAACAGGGATTTCCGCCCATGACAGGGCGCATACGATAAAACTTTTGGCGGATAAAAAGTCTACGGCAAAACATTTTGTACGCCCAGGACATCTTTTCCCCTTAAGAAGCCAGGAAGGCGGAGTTCTTGTGCGTGCGGGTCACACAGAAGCATGTGTTGATTTTATGAAATTGGCAGGCAAACCCCCTATTGGGGTTATATGCGAGATCATGAATGAAAATGGTACAATGGCCAGGATGCCTCAGTTAGAGAAGTTCGCGAAAAAACATAAGCTCAAAATATGCGCGATCGAAGATTTGATAAAGTACAGAAGACAAAAAGAGAACCTCATAGAAAAAGTTGCCGAGGCTAATCTTCCGACGCCTTTTGGAATTTTTCGGTTACATGCGTACAAATCTATGATAGACGATTATCAGCATCTGGCACTTGTAAAAGGAGATATTACTAAAGGTGAGGTAATGGTAAGGGTGCATTCGCAATGCTTAACAGGCGATGTTTTTAGTTCTTTGCGTTGTGACTGTGGCAATCAGCTTAATGAAGCGATGCGCGTGATTCAGGAAAAAGGTAAGGGTGTAGTGCTTTATCTTTCACAGGAAGGTAGAGGTATAGGTCTCTTGAATAAGATACGGGCATATCAATTGCAGGACGAAGGGTGCGATACAGTCGAGGCAAATGAACGTCTGGGATTTAGCGCGGATCTGAGGGATTATGGTATAGGCGCACAGATACTTGCGGCACTCGGTCTTAAAAAAATTAAACTTTTAACAAATAATCCTCGTAAAATAATCGGATTAAAGGGATATGGCCTTAAAATAACCTCGAGAGAGTCGTTGGAGATAAAACCGATCCCTGAAAATAAAAAATATTTAAGCACGAAAAAGAAACGTTTAGGGCACAAGTTGAAGAAGGTATAGACTTATGCAAAACGCTGTTTTTTTTTATCAGACGGTGTCATAATGTAGGGGCTTGATTTATCAAGCCCGTTATGTCGGGTTCGATAAATCGAACCCCTACAATATCTTGTATGCGGCCATCCGCAAAACGAATTACGGCACAGCCTGAATGACGAAAGTTCCATTTTGTACAAACCTAAAAGAAGGTATAAAAAGGAGGTAGTTATGGGAAGTTCGAAAGTTGTAAATGCCGGGTTGATATCAAAAGGAAAAAAGTTCGGGATCGTTGTTTCTCGTTTTAATGAGTTTATATCGTCAAAACTTTTGGAAGGCGCGATCGATACTTTAGTTAAACACGGGACGACTGAAAGTGACATTTCTGCCGTATGGGTTCCCGGATCCTTCGAGGTTCCGATGATCGCCAAAAAGATGGTAAATTCAGGTAAATATAACGCTGTTATCTGTCTTGGTGCTATAATAAGAGGTGAAACCCCTCACTTTGATTTTGTTGCCTCGGAAGCCGCCAAGGGAATAGCCCAGGTTGCTATGAATGGAGACGTTCCGTGCATATTTGGTATAATAACTACGGACAACCTTGAACAGGCTCTGGATAGAGCGGGCACGAAAAGCGGAAATAAGGGACGTGACGCGGCTCAGACAGCTATTGAAATGTGTAATCTATACGCGGAGGTATAATGAGAAAACGCACTTTATCGCGTGAAATAGCGTTGATAATACTTTATGCGGTTGATGTTACCAAGAGTCCCGTCAAAGAATGTAATGAAGCGTTCTGGCAGGGTGAAGGCGAGTCTGCCGATGCCGATACCCCTTCCGGGAAGTTGTCGGACGTAATGCTAAGGGGCATTTCCTCCAGGCGAGATGAAGTTAACGAAGCCATTTCTGAGGATAGATCGGTCAAAGAGTTCGCTGATTCTCTGGTTTTTGGAGTTGAAGGAAAACTTGACGGACTTGATGGCTTGATCTCAAAATATGCCGACAATTGGGAAATAGATCGTATGGCGGTAATAGATAGGAATGTTTTACGTTTGTCGTCATTTGAATTGTTGTTCATTACAGATACTCCGCCGAAAGTAGTTATCAATGAAGGGATCGAGTTAGCGAAAAATTATGGTGATAAAGATTCCGGTAAATTCGTAAATGGAATCCTTGATAAAATTAACAAGACGGAAAGGCCTGCTTTTGACGAAAGGGCGACTTAGATGAAAAACGAAAATGATCTTTATGGGTATGTTGATCTACATGTGCATACATCCTATTCAGACGGTATGCATTCTCCTGAAGAAATAGTACAGGAGGCAATTAGACTAGGGCTTAGCGCCATTTCTATAACGGATCATGATTGTGTGGACGGGATCTTACCTTCCATAAAGTTCGCGGAAGGAACAGACCTGGAAATAATACCGGGCATCGAGATCTCAGCGGCAAAAGATGATTCCGAAATTCATATTCTGGGATATTTCATTGATTATGAGGATCCTGTTCTTTCTGAAGCTTTGAGGAAGATGAAAGTCTCAAGAGATGAACGGATCCGCAAAATGATCCAGCTCCTCCGAGAAGAGGGAATGGAGCTCAGCGAAGAAAAAGTATTTGCCTCGTCTCATGGAGGGACTTTGGGCAGGCTCAATTTGGCCAGGGTAATGGCGGAGGAACGATTAGTAAGAAATACCAAAGAGGCATTTGACCGGTATATCGGTGACGGGAAAAAATGTTACGCTCGTCATGAACGGTTGGATTACAAGAGGGCCATCAGTAACATAAAAAAGATGGGAGGCGTGCCTGTTCTGGCACATCCCGGAACGAAAGGCATTGATGAAGATATCATTTCCTACGTAGAGGCGGGGATCAGGGGCATTGAAGTTTATCATGCCAAACATACATCCGCTGAAATTAAAAAATATCTAAAATTGGTGGGGAAATATGATCTTTTGATCACCGGTGGAACAGATTGTCATGACTTGGCAAAAGATAAAGTTCCGCTTGGTCAGATAAAAGTGGGGCATGCGGAAGTTGAAGCCCTGCGCAGAGAGTCAGAGAGGATAAGGACAGAAAACACATAATACATTCGTCAATCAGACTGTGTCATAATGTAGGGGCTTGATTTATCAAGCCCGTTATATCGGGTTCGATAAATCGAACCCCTACAATATATTGTATGCGGCCATCCGCAAAACGAATTACGATACAGCCCGATTACGAGGAGGCCTAAAAGGCCGACGAGGCAATCTCTTTGATTGTAGAGATTGCCTCGGTCGGACCACTCGCTTCGCTCGCGGTGTCCTCTCCCTCGCAATGACAGTTTTTATGGGAACAAATGAATAACGAAAAGTATATGCAAGAGGCGCTTAAGCTGGCCGCTAAATCCAAAGACAAAACCTACCCCAACCCTATGGTTGGCGCCGTAATAGTAAAGGGTGGTAAAATTATAGGGAAGGGCTACCACAAGAAGGCTGGTGAGGACCACGCGGAAGTTGCCGCTATTAAAAACGCGGCTGGTACTTCTCGTGGCGGGACGATGTATGTTTCGCTTGAACCGTGTAACCACTACGGCAAGACACCACCTTGTACACAGGCAATTATTGAAAGCGGAATAAAGACCGTATATGCCGCGATGAGAGATCCTAATCCTGTTACTTCCGGTCAGGGAGCGCGAAAATTAAGAAAAGCAGGGATCAGGGTAAACCTCGGGCTTTGTAAAGACGCCGCGCTGATATTGAACGAAAAGTATATTAAATCCATAACAAAAGGCCTTCCGTATATTACGATAAAATTGGCACAGTCGATAGATGGCAAGATCGCGGCTCGGGATCGCACGTCAAAATGGATCTCATCGGCGGAATCACGCAAGCTTGTTAAAAAAATGCGTGCCGATTTTGACGCGGTTATGGTTGGTAGTGGCACTCTCTTGGCAGATGACCCGCGCCTCCGCGGAGTAACGCGTGTTATTGTCGATTCGCGACTTAGAATACCGATAAGTTCAAATGTTATCAAGACAGCGAAAAAGTCCCGTGTGATCATAGGAACTACGGAGCTTGCTCCCAGATCCAGATTACAAAGTATTAGTCATCTCGAAGGTGTGGAGGTAGTGACCACTAAAAGCAAAGACAAAAAGGTTTCTTTGAGGTCATTCATGAGGCAGCTTGTTAAAAGAGGTATAGTCAACCTGCTTGTTGAGGGTGGTGGCGAGCTTGTAGGAAGTTTGATAGACGCCTCATTGGTCGACGAAGCAATATTTTTCATAGCGCCTAAAATAATAGGCGGTTCTTTTACGTCGATCAAGGGCCGCGGGGTAAAAAATATTATCGACGCGATAGAACTTCGTGATGTAGAGGTCAAATCTTCCGGCAGGGATATATTGGTGAGAGGACGGGTTAAATAAGATGTTCACAGGCATAGTCAATGAAATCGGAAAGGTAAAAAGTTTTGTGAAGAAGGCGTCCGTTTATCGTCTGGAAGTTGAGTGTAAAGATGTATCTATGGATCTCGATATAGGTGACAGCGTGGCGGTAAATGGTGTGTGTCTAAGTGTAGTTGAAATAAATGAAACTCTCACCTTTGATGTGGTTGATAATACCATAAAGACGACAAACCTCAAAAGGTTCAAAAGGGGCGACTTGATCAATCTGGAAAACGCGGTAAAAATGGGCCAGACTATCAGCGGGCATATGGTGTCGGGTCACATTGACGGCGAACGCACTATTAAAAACAACAAAAAGACCTCTCGTGGCTGGGTGATCGATGTCGCGATGCTTCCCGGAGACGAGAAACACCTTATACCAAAGGGTTCTGTAGCTATCGACGGGACAAGTCTGACTGTCGGAGAGTTGTTCTCCGGAGCGTTCAGGATATTCCTGATACCCCACACATTGGATAATACCATTTTAAAATTCAAAAAATCCGGAGATTATGTTAATGTAGAGTTTGACATGATGGGGAAATATTCTGAAAAAGAAAAGAATAAAAGACCTATTACCAAAAATATGCTTATGGAAAAAGGGTTTATGTGAAATGAAAGGGGGAAACATGAGGAAAGCGATTACGATTATGGTGGTTGTGGCGTTGGTTTTAACTTTTACAGGTGCGGCCTATGCGGAAGATGGCCCATTGAAGAAGTTGGGAAGAGGCGTGGCGAATGTAATTACCTGCGCGTTTCAACTTCCTAAAGGAATTGGCGACGCTCATGATGAGAACGGGATATTTGCCGGTCTTTCATGGGGAGTTGTCCTGGGGACATTTAATGTCGTAAAAAGAGCGCTTGTGGGTGTATACGAAATAGCGACATTTCCTATACCTCTACCGGAAGATTATCAGCCGATATTAACGGATCCGGAATTTTTCTTAGATAGTTATTAACAGGCAAAAGGGAATTGACGGCATATCGCTATGGTGATAATATACGTCAATCGGTAATTATTCTTTTGTAGTCGGGGCGTAGCGCAGCTTGGCTAGCGCGCCACGTTCGGGACGTGGAGGTCCTGGGTTCAAATCCCAGCGCCCCGACCATTTATGGCGTATAGTGTAAAGATGAAGCAAGAACGGATACATGTGTTCTACAGTGGTAATGTTCAGGGCGTAGGGTTCAGGTTCACGGCCGAAAGGGTCGCGTTAAAATTGTCGATAACCGGATTTGTGAAGAACTTGCCAAATGGTACTGTCGAAGCCGTTTGTGAAGGCTCACACTGTCAGTTAGAGGCGTTTCTTGAGGATCTTAGAGGTGTTTTGGACGCTTATATCAGTGACGTTCATGTCGAGTGGGAGTCCCCAAGGAGTGAATTCGGTTCTTTTGATATACGGTTCTGACATTTGTTGGAGGAGAAAAGTGGTTATGAAAAAAAATATCAATGTTCTGGTGATGTTCTTGATCGTATTCGTTACGCTATCAGGATGCGCTCAGATGAAAGATAAGTTTGTTCCAAAGCCTAAAGAAGAAACAACCGCGAGGCGTTTTAATGTTGTACGAGAGTATAACGTGCATCCGGATCTGGAACTTTATACAAAAAGATATGTTTTTTGGAAGTCGTGGCATAAAGAACTCCTGAGCGTTCTTATGGATAGCAATCACAAGAAGACAGTTGTGGCAGCTGAACAGGAGCTTTCAAATCTGTTCTCAATGTACAGGATGCTTCAAGATGAAAAAGGCGACCAGTTAATGGTGTTGATAGACGAATTCGAGGGAATAGAGAAAAAGATCAAAAGAGAAAGAATTACCCAAGGTAATGTGGTAAGGATAAGAAGAAGATTAGAAACCATAGGAAGACAAGTACGGAAAGACTTTTCATATAATAAAATACGGGGATTTTTAAGGGATGACTTCAGACAAAAGCAACAATAATGATTTTGTGTGCGAAACGTTTGTTATTGGCCCATTAGCTACGAATTGTTATGTGCTCTATGATGAAAAAACACATAAAGGAGTGCTTTTGGATCCTGCCGCGCATGATCCAAACATAGAAGAGTATATAAAGGAGAGGAATATCGATGTTGAATATACGATAAACACGCATGGTCACGCGGATCATATTACCGGTAATGCTGTTTTTGGCTTTCCAATACTGATCCATCAGCTTGACGAGGCCTGTCTGCAAGACCCCGTTAAAAGCCTTTCTGTGTTTTCCGGCGCGGATGTGGAAGGAACTTCTGCCGCGAGATTGCTCCAAGACGGAGATATTATCGAAGTAGGTGAGATGAAACTTGAGATCATACATACTCCCGGACATACCCCGGGAGGTATTTCCGTGAAATGTGGAAATATTATTTTTAGTGGAGATACACTTTTTTTTGAAGGTATAGGCCGGACGGATTTGCCGGGTGGCGATACTAAGACCCTTCTGGACGCCATTAATGACAAATTGATGGTTTTCCCGGATGATGTAAGGGTTCTTCCCGGGCATGGCCCGGAAACAACCATAGGTCACGAAAGACAGAATAATCCATTTTTGTAACGGGTTCGATAAATCGAACCCCTACGGATGGGAAAATAACATGGGGTGCCAGACGAAATGCTTGACGAAGTAATGTAGGGGCTTGATTTATCAAGCCCGCTATGAAATGTGTTTGATAAATCAAATACATACAATTGAGGGAGCTATTAGCCAGCAACATGAAAGAGTCTGTCGAACAGTTCATGGTTTTTCTGGAAGTCGAAAGAGGTATGAGTTCCAATACCGTTCTGTCGTATCGGAGAGATGTGAATAAGTTCGTCGCGCATCTAAAAGTTTCACGAAAAAATATTCCCCAGGCAAAAAGAGAAGATATTATTGATTTCATTACACGTCTTAAAGGTGAAGGGCTTTCGGCTACAAGCATTGCCCGGAACCTGGCCGCGCTCAAAACGTTTTGGAAGTTTTTAGTGGCCGAACAGATGGTCCATGAAAATATCGCTACCGTTGTTGAGTCTCCAAAAACATGGAAAAAGATCCCGGATGTATTAAGCATCGAAGAAGTAGAAGCTCTTCTTTCGACCGCCGAGGGAAGAGATCGGATGGCAATAAGGGACAAAGCCATATTGGAGCTCATGTACGCTACGGGCCTGCGTGTTTCAGAAGTAGGCGATCTTAAAAAAGCGAATGTTAATTTGGATGCCGGGTTTATTAAATGTTCCGGCAAGGGTGGAAAGGAACGGATAGTTCCTTTTGGCGGAAAGGCCGAAAAAGCGATCCTGAAATATATTGAAAAGAGCAGGCCAAAACTATCTTCCGGCAGGATCGATATGCATCTTTTTCTGTCGCGGCTCGGCAAAAAACTTTCCCGGCAGAGTCTCTGGAAAATTATACGAAAATATACTTTGAAGGCGGGTATTAAAAAACATATTACGCCGCATACCCTGAGGCATTCTTTCGCGACGCATCTTCTGGAGGGCGGCGCGGAACTGAGAGGCGTACAGGAAATGCTTGGCCATGCCGATATTTCCACTACCCAGATATATACGCATATAAACAAAGAAAGGCTGAGGAAGGTCCACGCGCAATTTCATCCCAGAGCATAGATGGGGAATAGTTTATAGAGAATGGTGAATGATATTTGTAACGGGTTCGATAAATCGAACCCCTACGGATGTGGAAATAACATAACGGCAGGACAAGGTAATGTAGTGGCCTGACGAAATAACATAACGGCCGGACAAGGTAATGTAGTGGCTGAACAAGATAATGTAGGGGCTTGATTTATCAAGCCCGAAAAAGCTTCCCGGTCAGGTGGCGAACCGATCATGGATTTAATAACCACACACAAAAACGCTGATTTTGACGCTTTAAGCTCTCTGGTAGCGGTTAGCAAACTCTATCCGAAAGCACGTCTTCTCCTGCCGGGTTCCCAGGAAAGATCCGTAAGAAAATTTCTGTCACTCATTAAAGATAAGATAAAGATAGAAAGCGATAAGACCTGTGACCTTAGCGATGTAACACGTCTCATAATCGTTGATAACCGGCATAAATCTCGCATAGGGATGGCGTCAGATCTTGTGGGCAAAAAAGGCGTCGAGGTGCATGTGTACGACCATCACCCTCGAACAAGATCTGACATAAAAGCTGATAAGGATGTTTTTAAAGAAGTCGGCGCTACCGTTACTATGCTTTTGGAAATACTTGTAAAAGAGAAAAGGTTTTCTTTTACTCCGCTTGAAGCGACGTTGATGCTTATCGGAATATATGAAGAGACGGGATCGCTTTCGCATCTTAGTACGACTAAACTGGATGTTGATATGGTAAGTCGTCTCCTGACGCAAGGCGCGAATCTCAACACGGTTTCATCTTACTTGAATAGAGAGCTTTCGGGCGACGAACTTACGGCGCTTATAGAATTACTGGAATCAACGGAGATCATTGACGTTAAGGGAATAGGTATCGCTTTTGCTGAGGTGCACGAAACTAAGTTTGACGGTGAAAGGAGTGCGGTAGTTCATAAGCTTCAGGATGTTGAGAATTATCCGGTACTTTTCGCTATGTTTACCTCGGGCGATAAACTTAAAATATTTGCACGCAGCCGATTGGAACTGATAGACGTAAATAAATTGCTTAATCATCTTGGCGGGGCGGGGCATTCTTCGGCTGCCAGTGTCAGATTGGAAGGGCGAAGCCCGGCGGCTGTTAAGAATGAAATAGTGCGGTTGCTTAGGGAAGTAATACATCCGGAAGTGTATGCCAAGGATATAATGTCGTTACCGGCTAAGACCGTTTCAGAGGAAGATAAGGTATTCGATATCTTGGAATGGCTTACAGGTTTGGGATATAATGGCGCGCCTGTTCTTAACGAGGACGGTGAGTTGGTGGGAATGATAACCCTGAGCGATCTCAAAAAAGCGATAAAACGTAAAATGGGTCATTCCAGGGTAAAAGGGTATATGGCGACGCGTTTGGTGACGGCTCATCCGGATACGCCTTTGCATATGCTGCGCCGGATCGTAATAGAAAAAGGAAAGGGGCGCATCCCGGTCATAGAAAACAATAAATTGATAGGCATAGTTACAAGAACAGATGTGCTTAAGAAAATACATAGTTCTTTGTTTTCGATATCGGATAAGAAACATATAACCACATCGGATCTTTTCCCCCGGATGAGAAAACTCTTGCCAAAAAAACTAATGGAATTTATCCGGGCCATTTCTTCCGAGGCCGATGATCGGGGAATAGGCGCTTTTTTGGTAGGCGGTTTTGTCCGTGACGTTATTATGGGGAAGAAGAACTATGATCTGGACGTTGTTGTAGAAGGCGACGCGATCGAATTCGGAAGAGTTCTGGGAGATAGAAAGGGAGGATCACTTGTTGCTCACAAGAAGTTCGGTACCGCGACGCTGGTTAGAGAATGGCCAAAATGGCTCGGTCCGTCGCTTCATCCGGATAACAAATTTAAAATAGATATTGCGGCGGCCAGAAAAGAAACATACGCTAAACCGGCGGCCCTTCCGACGGTAAAGTTCAGCTCGCTTAAAGAAGACCTTTACCGGAGGGATTTTACGATAAACGCCATGGCAGTGTGCATAAACAAGAATAACTTCGGTCAGTTCGTCGATTTTTTCGGTGGGATAAAAGATCTGGAAAACAAAATAATAAGGGTACTCCATGATAAAAGCTTTATAGACGATCCTACCAGGATATTCCGCGCGGTGAGGTTTGAACAGCGCTTGGGGTTCAAGATAGAAAAGCATACGGAATATCTTATAACTCACGCGGTAAAGAAAGAAATGTTCAAAAGGACCGAAAATCAGAGAATAAGAGATGAGCTTATTCTGATGCTTAAGGAAAAGCATCCTGAGAAGGCGGTTTTCAGGATGAAAGAGTTGCACGAACTGCGTTTTATCCACGAAAACCTGATATTGAAGAAAAACATAAAAAAGACTTTCGTTCAGATAAAAAAATGTGTAAAGTGGTACTCGTCGGCGGATGTAAAAAGACGTGAGCTTAATGGTTGGCTTATGAATCTTATGGTTATGTTGGACAAGCTGACATCCGAGGAAGTTGACGAAGTCGCTAAGAAATTTGTCTTTACCAGAGACGCGAGTATCAAGCTTAGAGGTTATAAAAAAGATGCCGACAGCGTTATGCGTAAGCTGGCATCCGCGAAAAGAACGCGGCCGAGCGAAATATACGATCTGCTCGAGCCACTGTCGCATGAGATCATATTATGTGTTATGGCGAGGACAAATTCACGTGTTGCCCAAAATCGTATAAGGAAGTTCTTCGTCGAGTATGACGGTGTTAAAGTTCACATAAATGGGAGTGACATAAAAAAGGAAGGGATCAAACCGGGCCCCAGGTACAAGAGACTTTTAAGGGAAATTTTACACAAGAAGATCGATGGGAAATTTACAACTAAAAGACAAGAAGTGCAATATATGCGCGAGTTGATAGGAAAGAAGGAGAGGAAACAATGTTAGACCGTATGGACAGAATATCGGAATCCTTAAAGCGGAAGATATGTATTATACTTCAGTCCGAGGTAGATGATCCCAGGATAGGGGAAATGACTATTACGTACGTTGAGGTAACTCGTGACCTTCGGCTTGCCAGGGTTTTCTACACAACGTCGGGAACGGAAGAGGAAAAGAAGGAAACTCAGAAAGGACTGAGAAGTACGTGTAAATTCATAAGAGGCCGGATCGCGCACAGTATGTCTCTTAAATATACTCCTAAAATATCGTTCAGGGAGGATAAAGCCGGAGAGAAGAATGAAGTGATGGTGGAATTATTCAAAAGAATCGAAAACGAACATGATCACCCGGAGGATGACGGTGAGAAAGGCGAGCAAGATGGATAAAGAGAGCATGAAAAGGATCGCGAAACTCCTCAAAGAGAATGACAATTTTGTAATAACAGCGCATGTGAACCCGGAGGGCGATGCCATAGGTAGCGAACTGGCGGTTTATTACATGTTAAAAAAACTGGGAAAGAAGTGTATTTTGGTCAATCAGGATGATGTCCCGGATAATCTCAAGTTTCTTGAAGGGTCGGAACTTATTAAGAAGGAACTTCCCCGAGGGATCAATCCGGATATTGCAGTAATTGTTGATTGTCCCGTTTTGGAGAGAACCGGCCGCGTGGCTAAATACCTGAACGATATTAAATGCATTGTTAATATTGATCACCACGTAAGCAATGAATTTTTTGGCGACTTTAGCTGGGTGGAATCCAAATGTAGTTCAGCAGGTGAGATGTTGTATGAGCTTTCTAAAGAGATGGGGCTTGATATGGGTATAGATTTTGCCACGGCGATCTATACGGCGATCGTTACCGATACCGGGATGTTTAATTACGCTAATACTTCGGGCGATACTCATCGAATAGCCGGTGAGCTGTTAGAGAAAGGTGTAGATCCGTCAGTTGTTCATAGCGAAGTATACGAGAATAAGACCGTACCCGAAGTAATGCTTCTCGCGAAGGCGTTGTCGTCACTTCAGTTTGAGGAAAAAGGACGTTTTGCCTCTATTGCAATAGACCGCGAAATGTATGAATTGGCTGAAGACGAAGATGTTTCTACCGCAGAATTCATTAATTATCCGCGATCCATAAAAGGGGTAGAAGTCGCCGCATTCTTTAAGGAGAACGAAAAAACACGTGGATATATTAACGTTAGCTTTCGTTCTTCGGGAAAAATAGATGTAAATGCAATAGCTTCCCGGTTAGGCGGCGGCGGACATAAAAGAGCGTCGGGTTGCCTGGTAAAAGGTTCTCTCCGGGAGGCAAAAGAGAAAGTTAGCGATGAGGTAAAAAAAGCTTTTGAAGAGCAAGAATAGGAATTGGTGAATGATTTTGTACCGTGTTCGATAAATCGAACCCCTACGGGTGTGGGAACAATGCAGGGAATGACGAAATAATGTAGGACTGGACAAGATAATGTAGGACCGGACGAGATAATGTAGGGGCCGGACGAAGTAACGCGGCGTTCGGACGAGATAATGTAGGGGCTTGATTTATCAAGCCCGAAAAACCCCATTTAGGCGTTAGCGGGGCAGATAGATTTTGAACGGTTTTATGATGAATGATTTTTGTGCCGGGTTCGATAAATCGAACCCC
>JAJRVD010000085.1 GCA_024277375.1 Candidatus Omnitrophota bacterium
ATGTGACAATAGACGTAGAACTCATAACACCGGTAGCGATCGAGAAAGAACTCAGGTTCGCTATAAGAGAAGGCGGCCGTACGGTAGGTGCCGGTGTAGTTTCGGAAATAATAGAATAACGAGGATAAAATGGCTAAAAAAACAAAACAGGCTCAAAAAATCAGGTTGCGATTAAAATCATTTGATCATAATATTCTGGATGTGTCGATGGCAGAGATAGTTGAAACTGTCAAAAAGACAGGAGCGGTGTTAGTGGGACCGGTGCCGCTACCGACAAAGCGTGAGATCTTTACTGTTTTGAGGTCACCGCATGTTGACAAAAAATCCAGAGAGCAGTTTGAGCTTAAGACACACAAGCGCTTGCTTGATATTCTGGATCCTACGGCAAAGACCATAGACGCGTTGCGGAAACTGGATTTGCCCGCGGGTGTGGATGTTGAAATTAAATAATTGAAGAGTGGCCAGTGGTCCACTACTCGAATATACGGGTCACGAGACACGAGGCACGAGACACGGAGAAGAAAATGGTACCAGGAATACTAGGAAAAAAATTAGGAATGACTCAGATCTTCGACGGTGAAGGAAAAAAGACGCCTATAACGCTTTTAGAGGTGGGCCCCTGTACGGTTCAGGCTGTAAGGACAGAAGCGAAAGACGGATATTGTGCTGTGCAGCTTGGATATGACGACACTAAAGAGAAAAGAGTGAAGAAACCACAGCGTGCGTATCTGAAGGCAAAAAGTCTGCCGGCTAAAAAGATGGTTAGGGAGATCAGGTGCACTGAGGATCCGGGTGTGGAAATCGGTTCAGAGATAACGAACTCAATGATCCAGGTAGGTGATTATCTGGATATAACGGGTGTGTCTAAGGGTAAAGGTTTTCAGGGCGGGGTAAAAAGGCACGGTTGGGCTGGCGGTAATGCCAGCCATGGCGGGAAGTCAACACTTCGCGCGCCGGGTTCGATAGGTCAAAGTTCATATCCTTCTCGTGTTTTCAAGGGAATGGGTATGCCAGGACACATGGGTAACCAGAAGGTTACGACTCAGAACATTGAAGTAATTGACGTTGATCTTGAGAACCATACGGTAGCTGTAAAGGGTTCGGTTCCCGGGAGCAAGGGCACATATTTGATGATCCGTTACGCGCTGAAGAAACCACTCGCCGAGCGTGTTGCAATTGAAGAGCCGGAAGTTGAAAAAGATTTAGCGCCGGAAGAGGCAGCAGAGCGGAAAGAAGAAGCGGTCGCACCAGTAGAAGCAATAGAAAAGGTTGAGGAAGTTGATGTGTCGGCTGAAGAGAAAGATAAATAAGGAAAATATCAGAGATGAAAAAGAAAAAGAAGGAACAAATAAACACAAAATTGCCGGTTTACGATCTTGAGGGTAAGGTTGTTGACAATGTACAGCTGAATGAGGACCTTTTCGACGGCCGTGTTAACAAAGTGCTACTGTATGAGGCTAAAAAAATGTACGAAGCCAATATGCGTAAGGGTACGGCCTCGACCAAGACAAGAGCCGAGGTTTCCGGAGGCGGAGCAAAGCCATGGAGGCAGAAAGGGACTGGGCGTGCTCGTGTTGGGTCATCAAGGAATCCGATATGGAGACATGGTGGCGTTGTGTTTGGGCCGAAACCGCGAGATTACAGCTATAGCATGCCCAAGAAGGCCGTAAGAGGAGCTCTTTTGTCCGGGCTTAATGCCCGACTGAGAGAAGACGCGATAAAAGCTGTAGTGAAACTGGAAGTTAAAGAGCCGAAAACGAAAGAATTTGTTTCTATCGTTGATAATCTTAAGCTCCAGGGTAAGATACTTGTGATCGTTGAAGCTATGACTGACCAAATTAAGCGTTCTTCTCGGAACCTTAAGAAGGTGAGCTTAAAAGAAAGCTGTAATATTAATGCTAGAGACGTTTTGTTAAATGAAACGCTGGTCATTGAAAAGGGAGCGTTAGTTAAATTGGCAGAGAGGTTAAAATGAGAACTTCGTATGATGTTATAGAGAGATTGGTGCGCACCGAAAAAGGTTCGGAAATGTTAACTCAAAATAAATATGTCTTTAGGGTTGATAGAAGGGCTAACAAGATCGAAGTTAAGAATGCGGTAGAAGATCTTTACAAAGTCGCGGTGGATGCCGTTCACATAATGGTCGTGAAAGGCAAAAAACGCCGTGTTCGTTATAGGGAAGGGATGACCGCTTCCTGGAAGAAAGCGATTGTTACTTTGAAACCAGACAATAGAATAGAGGTTACTTAAAATGGCTATACGAAAATACAAACCAAGAACGCCCGGGACTCGTCACGCGAGTGTTTCACAGTTTGACGAGATAACCAAGAGCAAGCCCGAAAAATCACTTACGAGAGCGCTTCATAAAACGGGCGGACGTAACAATAGGGGACGCAAAACGGTGAGTTCGAAAGGTGGCGGGCATAAAAGGCGTTATCGTTTGATCGATTTTAAATATGAGAAGAAAGGTGCCGCCGGTATTGTCGAGGCTATTGAATATGATCCGAACAGGTCCGCGCGTATCGCTCTTATTCAGTATGAAGACGGGGATAAAAGGTATTCAATCGCGTCAGTCGGGCTGAAACCCGGCACAGGTATCCAATGCGGTCCCGACGCTAAGATAGAGGCGGGCAATTCAATGCCGCTAAAAAATATACCCCTTGGGTCCGAGGTGTTTTGTGTGGAATTGGATCCGGGGCGTGGCGCGAAGATAGCGAGGTCTGCCGGTAACAGCGCGTC
Source organism: Candidatus Omnitrophota bacterium (assembly GCA_024277375.1). Classification (GTDB taxonomy): domain Bacteria; phylum Omnitrophota; class Gorgyraeia; order Tantalellales; family Tantalellaceae; genus JAJRVD01. The sequence continues at coordinate 2,740 of JAJRVD010000085.1, forward strand.
TTTAGACGCGAAGGATGGTAAAAACATACATTTAAGAATGCCCAGTGGGGAGGTACGCCTTGTATGTGAGGATTGTTATGCCACAATCGGGAAAGTGGGAAATATAGATCATGAAAACATCTCATTAGGCAAGGCTGGCAAATCACGCCATTTAGGACGAAGGCCTCATTCACGAGGTGTAGCTAAAAACCCTGTCGATCACCCGATGGGCGGTGGAGAAGGTAAGTCTTCCGGAGGAAGACACCCCACCACTCCATGGGGCAAAATAACGAAGGGATTGAAAACCAGAAAGAAAAATAAGGCGTCTAGCAAAAAGATAATTAAAGGACGCAAGAGTAAATAAGCGGAAAAAAAGAGGAGAAGCATATGTCGAGGTCGATCAAAAAAGGACCTTTTGTTGATGAAAGCCTGATGAAGAAGATAGATCGGATACAACAAAGCGGAAGTAAAAAGCCGATCAAAACATGGTCAAGAAGATCGGTAGTGTTGCCGGATTTTGTTGGGCTTACAATATCGGTGCATAACGGCAAAAAGTTCTTTCCACTATTCATAACAGAGAATATGGTTGGACATAAGCTAGGCGAATTCGCGCCGACTCGTACTTTTAGAGGGCACGGAGCGGCAACTAAGCAAACATCAGAAAAGACGTAATAAACTGGAGGAGAGCAAAATGCTTGCGAAAGCAGAAGTAAAATACATAAGATTATCGGCGAGAAAAACAAGATTGGTTATCGATCTGATCAAGGGAAAAACAGTTGAAGAAGCAAATTTCATTCTTGATAGCGTCAACAAAGGAGCATGTCAGCCGTTAAAAAAGATTTTGGGGTCAGCTTTTGCGAACTTAAATCAGAATGGGCAGGACCAAATGCTTTCAAAAGATGTAATCATTTCGAAGATAAAGGCGGATGGTGGTCCGACACTTGAGAGGTATCGCGCCGCTACCATGGGAAGGGCGACCCCTATCAGGCACAGGACAGCACATTTATACGTCGAGTTAGATAAAGCCGTTGAAAAAATTTCGAAAAAACGAAAGAATAAAAGCAGGAGTAAATAATATGGGACAAAAAGTTCATCCAGTTAGTTTTCGTATGGGAGTTATACGGGGATGGAATAGCTGTTGGTATGCTACAAAAGAAGAATTCCCGATAAGAGTACTTCAGGATGCCAAGATCAGGAAGTGGATAGAAAAAAACATGTCTATGGCATCGGTGTCAAGCGTTAAGATCGAAAGAGATACTAAGCGCATCAGGGTCATAATCCATTCGGGCCGCCCCGGGGTGATAATAGGGCGAAGAGGAGCTCAGATAGAGGAGTTAAAGGAACATATTCAAAATATTGTAGGTGAAGAGTGTAAATTGTTCATTGACGTCAAGGAAGTACGTAATACGGCGATGGATGCCAGGATTGTTGCTGATGGGATAGCGTTTCAGCTGCTCAAAAGGATCAATTTTCGTCGTGCGATAAAAAAAGCTATTCAAAGTTTAAAAGAAGCCGGTGGAGAAGGGATTAAAGTAAGGTGTGCCGGTCGTTTAGGTGGCGCCGAAATAGCGCGTGCTGAATCATATAAATGGGGGAAAATACCCCTTCAGACCATTCGTGCTGATATTGATTATGGGTTTACGGAGGCAAGGACCCCATATGGCATTATCGGCATAAAAGTTTGGATATATAAAGGTGAAAAGTACAATAAGGGTACGATCGACAGAAGTTCATCAGAAGAAGTAAAAGAAAAAACCAAGGAGTAAGATAGCCATGGCGTTGATGCCGAAGAGAGTAAAATTCAGGAAACAGCAGAGAGGAAGACGTAAGGGCAAAAGCTCATCCTCTAATACTTTGAATTTTGGAGAATTTGGATTAAAAGCTCTGGAAACCGCATGGATCACTGACAAGCAGATCGAAGCGGCCAGGGTTGCTGTTATGAGAGAAACCGGAAGAGCGGGAAAATTATGGATACGAATGTTCCCAGATAAGCCCGTTACTAAACAGGCGGCGGAAACGCGTATGGGTAAAGGAAAAGGATCTCCGGCCGGTTGGGTGGCTGTCGTGAAGAAGGGTAGGATAATGTTCGAGATAGAAGGCGTGCCTCAGGATATGGCGCGGGAAGCTTTCAGGTTGTCTGCCTACAAATTTGCGATAAAGACCAAATTTGTATCAAGAGGAGGATAGTTTTGAAACCGAGTGAAATAAGGAATATGACAGAAGTGGAAATTGAGCAAACAGTACTTTCTTTGAAAGAAAAGTTGTTTGGGATCAGAAGTGAGAATGTAACCGATCGCATTGAAAGGCCGCATAGAGTAAGGCAGATGAAACGCGATATAGCCAAGTGCTATACCATCTTAAAGGAGAAAGAAAGTGAAAGATAGTAAACCGAATAAGAAGATCGTGATTGGTACGGTTGTAAGCGATAGGATGGATAAGACCGTTACAATCCAGTGGGAAGTCCGTAAAAGGCACCCCATATATAAGAAATTCGTAAAACAGCATACGAAATTAAAAGCTCATGATGAAAAGAATGAAGCCGGTCTCGGTGATCTGGTAAAGATCAAGGAGACACGTCCGATATCTAAGGATAAATGCTGGAGAGTAATTGAAATTTTGGAAAAAGCACAAAGGGGTTAACAGCCATGTTGATAATGGGAAGCATATTAGATGTAGCCGATAATACCGGAGCGAAAAAAGCCTCTATGATAGGGGTTATAGGACGCTCAGGCAAACGTGTAGCAGCAGTGGGAGATATTATAACCTGCAACATTAAGGAATCCGCTCCGACAGCCGATGTGAAAAAGGGTGAAGTGGTAAAGGGTGTTATTGTGCGAACAGCTTATCCTATACTTAGGAAAGACGGCACCGTTTTGAAATTCGACCACAATGCCGTGGTTATTATCGATAAGGATGGCAACCCGCGAGGCACACGTGTATTCGGGCCGGTGGCTCGTGAGCTGCGCGGAAAAAAATTCATGAAAATTATATCGCTTGCGCCAGAGGTTCTGTAAGGAGGAGAAATAAATGTTTCACGTAAAGAAAAATGATACGGTAAAAATACTTGCCGGTAAAGATAAGGGAAAAAGCGGAAAAGTTTTAAAGATATATCCTGACAGGAACAGAGTAATCGTGCAGGGAGTGAACTTCGTGACTAAGCATGCCAGGAAAAGAAAACAGGAAGAGCAGGGCGGTATTATACAGAGAGAGGCGACTGTGGATATTTCTAATTTGGCGGTTGTCTGTAAAGGCTGCGCGCAGGCTGCGCGTATAGGGATCGATGTATTGAAAGATGGTTCGAGGGTGCGTTACTGCAAGAAATGTAAAGAGGTATTGTAAAGATATTCAAGGAGAAAGATCAGTATGGCAGGACTTAGAGATGAATATATGAAGAACGTTATGCCGAGCTTGATGGAAAAGTTCGGATACAAGAATGAAATGGAAGTTCCCGTTTTGCAGAAAGTCGTGGTTAACGTTGGAATGGGTGAAATGGCGCATCAGAAAGATCTCATTGATCCGATCAGGGAAGAGCTGGCTACAATTACGGGACAGCGTCCCGTATTAACGAAGTCCAGAAAATCCATTTCAAACTTTAAGATCAGAGATGGTGCTCCTGTGGGTTACAAAGTGACGTTGCGCAGAGAAAAAATGTATGAGTTCGTAGACAGGCTTATAAATTTTGTGATACCCCGTATTCGCGATTTCAGGGGGGTCTCCAGTACCGCTTTTGATCAGAATGGTAACTATACGCTGGGGATAAAGGAACAGACGATATTTCCGGAATTGGAATTAGACAAGGTCCCGGTGACGCATGGGATGGACATTTGTTTTGTGACAACAGCAAAAACCAAAGCAGAAGCATTCGGGTTGTTAGAGGGTTTTGGCATGCCGTTCGCTAAGAAATAAAAGAGGAAAACATGGCAAAAAAAGCACTTATTGAAAAGTCGAAAAGAGAACCGAAGTTCAGCACGAGAGTTATCACCAGGTGCCAGATCTGCGGCAGAAAAAAAGGGTACATGAAGCGGTTCAAATTGTGCCGTATATGTTTCAGAGAAATGGCATCTCGCGGAGATATCCCGGGTATGAGGAAAGCAAGCTGGTAGACCAGCTGTAAGAAAAACTAGGAGAATGTAAATGAGTGTTACAGATTTGATAGCTGATCAGTTGACGGTGATCAGAAACGCGATAATGGCCGGAAAGAAAACGGTTATTATTAAAAGATCGGGAATGTTAGAAGGTATACTGAAAATCGCCGAAAAAGAAGGTTTTGTAGCGAATCATAAAGTCATTGAGGACAATAAGCAGGGCAGGATCAAGGTTTACTTGAAGTACCTTGAGGATGAGACTCCTGTGATGGAAGCGCTTAAAAGGGTCTCGAAGCCCGGACGCCGGTATTATGTGCCCACTAAGGACATTAAAAGTGTTATGGGAGGGGTAGGAGTATCTATTCTTTCCACCAGCAAGGGGCTCTTAACGGGTAAAGAAGCAAAAGAGCAAGGAATAGGCGGAGAGCTTATTTGCCAGATCTGGTAAAGGAGAAGATAAAGATGTCAAGAGTTGGAAGACGACCAATAAATATTCCGAACGGAGTAAAGATAGCGATAGAAGGGCGGACGGTAAAGATCGAAGCGAAAGGAAAGACGCTTGAGCATGAGATCCCTTACGATTTTGTTGTCGAGGAAAAGGATAAAGTCCTTGTAGTAAGCAGACCCTCTGACTCTCGTATCAATAGATCATTGCATGGGACAACAAGAAGTCTTTTGCAGAATATGATAACGGGGCTTACAACCGGCTTTGAGAAGAAGCTGCGGATCCAGGGTGTAGGATATAAAGCTACTATGAAGGGCAAGACACTTGTGCTTGATATAGGTTTTTCGCATAGCATAAGTCACACCCCTCCGGAAGAAATAACAATAGAGGCTACGACAGCGACTGAGATATTAGTAAAGGGTATAGACAAGCAGAAAGTCGGTGAAGTCGCGGCGGAAATAAGAGATTACTATCCTCCTGAGCCGTACAAAGGGAAGGGTATTAGATATGTTGATGAGTATGTCAGACAGAAACAGGGAAAAAGTATAGCATAATTAGACGAGGTAAAGATGGATAAGATACAGAGAAGAACGAGAAGGAAAAAATCTATAAGAAAGAAAATCGCCGGTACGACCGAAAGGCCGAGGATGTGTGTGCACAAGACCAATCGGAATATAAGTGTCCAGGTGATTGATGACGTCGAGGGGAAAACTTTATGCGGCACATCCACACAGTCGTCGGCGTTAAGAGGCAAGGAGGCAAGCGAGACATATTCTAACGTGAATTCCGCCGAAAAGGTGGGGGAAGCGATAGCTAAAGCAGCCACTGAAAAGGGGATAAAAAAAGTAGTGTTCGACAGGGCCGGGCATAAGTATCATGGAGTGATCAAGGCTCTTGCTGACGCGGCGAGGAAAAACGGATTAGAGTTTTAAGGGAGAAAAAGCATGACAAACGAAGAAAACAAGAATATGAAAACATCGGAACCGCAGGAAAATAAAGATCCTGTGGAAGAACAGCAGGCGCCAAAAGAGACTCCATCTGCTCCTGAGGTTGCAGAGGATAAACCTGCAGAGGCTCCAGCTCCAGCTGCTCCTTCGGATAGAGGCGCGGGAAATAGACCTGACAAAAGAAAGAAGAAGCCCTTTCGCGCTCTCAAGAAAAAGCAGAGAGAAGAAGGGGAGCTTATTGAAAGCGTTATAAGGATAAATCGAGTATCCAAGGTTGTTAAGGGGGGAAAGAACTTCTCCTTTAACGCGTTGGTCGTGACCGGAGATGGCAACGGTAAAGTTGGGATGGGGTTTGGCAAATCGAACGAGTTGGTTGAGGCTATTACAAAGGGATCTTCCAAAGCTAAAAAGACTTTGGTTGACATTAATCTGCAGGGGAATACGATCCCTCATGAGATCATAGGCAGATTTAAGGCCACAAGAGTGCTTCTCAAGCCGGCGGGCCCGGGTACCGGGGTGATCGCGGGGGGGCCGGTAAGAGCTCTATGTGACGCGGTTGGAATAAAAGATATTCTTACGAAGAGCCTTGGGTCGAGGAATGCTATTAACGTAGTAAGAGCGACGATCGATGGTTTTCAGAGATTAAGATTGGAACGAAGGAAGTAAGCTCAGGGATAGGTAAGAGCGAAAAAAAAGGATATAGAAATGGGATTAAAAATAGAAGATATAAGAAAACCGAAAACCAGGGGCAACAGAAAGCGGAAGGGCAGGGGTATAGGGTCCGGACGTGGTAAAACCTCAGGAAAAGGTCACAAGGGCGCGAAAGCAAGATCAGGCGGAGGCACCTATAATCCGGGTTTTGAAGGCGGACAGATGCCTTTGATCAGACGTCTTCCCAAGAGAGGGTTTACTAATAAGTGGGCTATAGAGTGGAATGTGGTCAACATCGGAACATTCCAGAGAGCGGATATTGTAGAGGATGGTACGGTCGTTGACAAAGAGTTTTTAGTCGCGAATAGAATTATAAAGAAAAAAAGACTCCCATACAAGATCCTTGGTAAAGGAAAGCTAAGCAAGTCTATAACGGTCAAGGCAAATTCCTTTTCAGAAAGCGCGAAGAAAGCTATTGAAGACGCGGGCGGTAAAGTTGAGGTTGTTAAAAATTAGAACCTTAGGAGATGTATGTCAATAGAAGCAATACGTAATTTGTTTAAGATACCGGACCTAAAGAAAAAAATATTATTTACGCTTGGTTTGATAGCTGTTTACAGGGTAGGAGCTTTTATCCCGACCCCCGGAATAGACGGAGCCAAATTAGCGCAGTTCTTTGACAATATAGCCAGGACGCAAGGTGGAACTTTATTCGGTCTCATGAATATGTTCTCCGGCGGCGCTATGAGAAGGCTGACGATATTCGCTTTGGGTATCATGCCTTACATATCAGCGTCAATTATCTTGCAACTTTTGACAACGGTAGTTCCGGCTTTGGAACGTTTGGCCCGGCAGGGGGACGAAGGTCGTAAAGCTATAACACAATATACCCGATACGGAACGATCGGGCTTTCGATCGTTCAGTCGTTCTTTATCGCGTTGTGGCTTGAAAATCCGGCACGATTCCAGGGGTTGCAGATCGTGCAATATCCCGGGTGGGGCTTCAGGATACTTACGGTTATTACGCTTACTACCGGTACGGCGTTAATAATGTGGTTAGGTGAGCAGATCCAGGAAAAAGGCATAGGTAACGGGATCTCACTGATCATTACGGCCGGTATTATTTCAAGACTTCCGTCAGCTGTGTTCCAATTGGTATCGTTAATGACTCCGGGAGCGTCAGGGGAAGCCCAGATTGATCCTTTTAAAGTGATTTTGTTGCTTTTTATGTTTGTCGCGGTTATTGTGGCGGTAGTTGTGATAACTCAAGGTCAACGAAAAATTCCTGTTCAATACGCGAAACGTGTCGTGGGCAGAAGAATTTATGGCGGTCAGAGCACGTATATCCCGCTTAGGGTAAACCAGGGCGGTGTTATCCCTATAATTTTCGCTCAGTCTCTACTGATGTTTCCCGCTACAATAGCGGGGATAGTTCCGAACAGGGCAATTCAGGGAGTCGCAAGCGCTCTTATGATGGGTAGACCACTGTATTATGTTATTTATTCACTTTTGATACTATTTTTCTGTTATTTTTACGCCGCCATTAGTTTCAATCCGATCGATATGGCCAATAATATGAAAAGATTTGGCGGGTTTGTTCCGGGAATACGTCCCGGCAAACAAACGGCGGAATATCTGGATTTTATTATGACCCGGATAACATTGCCGGGTGCTATTTTCTTAACAGTTATAGCTACTTTGCCGAGCGTTGTGAGTAGTCAGCTCGGGATTCCGTATCTTGTCGCGAGTTTCTTTGGTGGTACGGGGCTTTTAATCGTTGTCGGGGTTATGCTCGATACGATGCGTCAGATCGAATCGCATATGTTGATGAGACATTACGAAGGGTTTATGAAAAAGGGAAGAGTAAAGGGACGGTTGTCATAATGGCGAGAGATGGATTTAAAATGGTTCTTTTAGGGCCTCCGGGAGCTGGAAAAGGTACGCAGGCGGCGATGCTGACTAAGGCCTACAATTTGTTGCATGTTTCTACCGGGGATATGTTGCGCGCGGCGATCAAAGACGGAAGCGATGTCGGGAAAGAAGCACAGAATTATATGAATAAGGGAGAGCTTGTTCCTGACTCGATCGTAACGCAAGCCGTGATTGAGAGGTTAGGTAAGCCAGACGCGTCCGGCGGCGTTATCCTGGATGGATATCCCCGTACCCGCGCGCAGGCAGAATCGCTTGATGAGTCTCTGAAGAACAATAATAACGCTCTTGATGTTGTATTATACTTTAAAACATCTGATGAAACCGCGATACAAAGGCTTTCAGGGCGAAGGGTATGTACCGAATGCGGGAAGAATTATCATGTAAGCAATATCCCACCGCAAAAAGAGGGAATTTGCGATACATGTCAAATAGATCTTATTCAGCGCGATGATGATCAGCCGGAAACGGTAAAAAATCGTTTGGTCGTATATAAAAATAGCACGAAAGACCTTATCTCGTACTATAAAGAGAAAAGTTTGTTACGAGAAGTTGATGGGAATCTTTCCGCGGAAGAGCTGTTTAGCAATATAGGCGCTCTTTTTAACGCGGAGGGGCTGATAAGTGACGATTCTAAAGAGTAAAGAGGATATCAGGAAGATAAGGGAATCGGGGAATATCCTCAAAGAGATCTTTGAATGGATTGAAAGTGTGGTCGCCGAAGGTATTTCTACGGGTGAGCTTGATCGGAGAACGGAAGACATTATTCGATCAAAAAATGCGAAACCGGCGTTTAAAGGATACAGAGGGTATCCAGCAAGCATTTGCGCCTCGGTCAACGAAGTGGTTGTACATGGTATTCCTTCAGATGATATTATTTTGTCAGATGGAGATATCATCGGGATAGATATCGGCGTTGAGAAGGATGGTTTTTTTGCGGACTGTGCCAGGACTTATGCTATCGGTACTGTTTCAGAAGAAGCAAGACGACTTATGGAAGTAACTAAGGCCTGTCTTGATGCCGGAGTGAAAGAAGCTGTGTCGCGGAATAAGATATTTGATATTTCAAACGCTATACAGACGACTGCGAAAAATGGAGGCTTTCAGGAAGTAAGGGCATTTGTCGGTCACGGTGTGGGTAGACAGTTGCATGAGCCTCCGGAAGTCCCTAATTGGGGCGAAGCGGGAAAAGGTCTTCCCTTGAAAGAGGGCTTGGTGTTAGCTATCGAGCCGATGATCAACGCGGGAACACGGGATGTGGAAATAATGTCTGACGATTGGACGGCGGTTACGCGAGATGGCAAGTTGTCGGCACACTATGAAGATACGATAATTATCGGAAAAGATAAAGCTGAGAGGATAACATGAGCCCAAAAGAAGAACCTATTGTAGTTGAAGGCGAAATAGTTGAGACTTTACCGAACGCTATGTTCAGGGTTAAACTGGACAACGGGCACGTAATGCTGGCTCATGTTTCAGGTAAAATGAGAATGTATTTTATACGTATTGTACCGGGGGACAAAGTGACGGTGGAGATGTCTCCATATGACCTGGACAGAGGAAGAATAATACAAAGAGAGAAATAATTATGAAGGTTAGACCTAGCGTAAAAAAAATGTGTACACATTGTAAGATCGTGCGGAGAAAAGGCGTAGTCAGAGTCATATGCACAGATCCCAAGCACAAGCAGAGACAAGGATAATACCGTAACTCGTGGCTCGTGGCCCGTGTTTCGTGTATGCAGATGAAATTAAGGAGAAATAAGTTATGCCAAGGATAATAGGTGTTGATATACCAAATGAGAAGAGAGTTGAAATTGCGCTGACGTATATTCATGGTATTGGGAATACAGTGGCGAAAAACATACTGGTGGAAGCCGAGATATCACCGGATAAGAGGTCTAAAGATCTTACCGACCAGGAGATAGCGTCTATTACGCATATTGTTCAGGAGAAGTATCAGGTTGAAGGTGATTTGCGCAGGCTTGTGACGGGGAATATTAAAAGGCTTATGAGTATAGGCGCTTACAGAGGGTTGCGTCACAGAAGAAGTCTTCCTGTCAGGGGGCAGAGAACGAAAACGAATTCCAGGACAAGAAAAGGTCCGAAACGAACGATAGGGGCATTTAAAGATAAAGCCGCCAGGAAAGCGTTAGCGGCGAAGCAGAAAGCGTAATTAGCTATAAACTGTATGTTTTAAGCTATGAGTGATCTATAACAAAGGGACAATTCAAGGAGAATATATGGTATCGAACAAAGGAAAGTCCAAGCGGCGAAAAAAAATAACAAGAAAAGTATCCAGTGGGAAGATCTATGTCCACGCTACTTTTAATAATACGATAGTAACTGTTGCCGATAGTGAAGGTAAAGTGCTGTGTTGGAGCTCACCCGGGACTACAGGGTTCAAAGGTTCAAGGAAATCAACTCCTTTCGCGGCAAGTATCGCGGCAAAAGAAGCGGTAAAAAAAGCCAGGGCACACGGTATGCAGGAAGTAAGAGTATATGTTAAAGGTCCGGGTGCGGGTAAAGAGAGCGCGGTAAGGAGCATTAAGACCGAAGGGATGATGGTCAAGAGTATTTTGGACCTAACGCCGACACCTCATAATGGGTGCAGGCCTAAAAAAAGAAGAAGAGTATAAATAAGGAGTGGAGTTAAATGGCTAGAAGAACAACGGCATCTTGTCGTCTTTGCAGGAAAGAGGGTGAAAAATTATTCTTAAAGGGGGAGAGGTGCGTCGCTGATAAATGCGCGTTTGCCAGGAGAGAATACGGGCCCGGTGAACACGGGCAGATGAGAAGAAGAAAGCCTTCAAACTATTCTATACAGCTTAGGGAAAAACAGAAAACCAAGAGGGTGTATGGACTTTTAGAGACGCAGTTTAAAAATTATTTCAAGAAGGCCGAGAGGATGAAGGGAGTTACCGGTGAAATTCTTCTGCAACTTCTCGAAAGGCGTCTTGATAACGCGGTATACAGAGCGTGTTTTGCTGAATCTAGAGCGAAGGCGCGTCAGGTGGTCAGGCACAGATTTGTAAAGGTCAATGGCCGCAAGGTGGACATTCCGTCGTATCTTCTGAAATCCGGCGATGAGGTCGAAATTACAGGTTCAGACAGCCAGATCAAGATGTTCAAGGAGACTACGAAAGTTCTTGGAGATCGTGGGGTGCCTGAATGGATGGAAGCTTCCGGGGATAATTTGTTGTTTAAAGTAGTAAGATTGCCTGAGAAAAAAGATATTGGTATGGTAATAGAAGAGAACCTCATAGTCGAATTGTATTCAAAATAAGGTTTAGATCGAGATAAATCAGTAGGGGGTAATGCGTAATGGGAATTAAGCTTAAGAATTTTGAATTGCCAAAGAATATAGTTTTTGATGATAAGTCCTATGAAGCGACCTATGGTCGAGTTGTGGCGGAGCCATTTGAGAAAGGATACGGTATAACCGTGGGGAACTCTTTAAGAAGAGTGCTCCTTTCGTCGATCGAGGGTACGGCGGTTACACAGATAAGGATTGAAGGCGCTTTGCACGAATTTACCGCGATCCCGGGTGTTCTGGAGGATGTTTCGGAGATCATAATGAATGTTAAAGGGTTGGTTTTAAGATCCCATTTTAAGGCTCCTAAACCAATATTTTTAAGCGTAGATAAAAAAGGCGCTGTGACGGCTAAAGATATTAAGACTGACGACACAGTGGAGGTGATCAATCCGGATCATCATATTGCCACGTTGACTGAAAACGTTAAATTGGAAATAGAGATGAAGGTCGAACGTGGAAGGGGTTATGTGCCCTCTGAAAGGAACAAGACGCCGGAGGACTCCGTGGGCGTTATTGCGGTAGACGCGCTTTTTTCGCCGGTAAGAAGGGTTAACATTGATGTTGAAAATACTCGAGTTGGACACATTACGGATTATGACAAGTTAATACTTGAAGTTTTTACTAATGGCAGCATGGAGCCTAAGGATTCTCTCCTTTATGCCGCGAATATTTTACAGAGACATTTAGATGTGTTTTTGGGAATAGGCAACTTGGCGGAAGACATGGAAGAGGAGGAAGAGGAGACTAAAGAGAAAAAAGATCTTCTTAAAAAACTGAGCAAACCGATCTCCGAGTTGGAATTATCCGTTCGAAGCGCGAATTGTCTGGCAGAAGCCAGTATTCATACCATAGGTGATCTTGTGGAAAGAAAAGAAACTGAGATGCTGAAATATAAAAATTTCGGAAAGAAATCTCTAACGGAGATAAACAATGTTCTGTCTTCGATGGGGTTGCATCTGGGCATGGAAATAGATAAAGAACTCGAAGACTGATAAGGAAGGGACGATAGATGAGACACTGTAAGAAAAAAGGAAGGATATCCAGAAGATCCAGCTGGCGTAAAGCGACTTTAAAAAGCATGGCGAAGGATCTATTCACGTTTCAGCGTATAGAAACAACAAAGGCAAAGGCGAAGGCTCTTAGTGTTTTCGCGGAACCTTTAATAACGCTCGCGAAAAATAAATCGGATTCAGTCGCGGCGAGGAGGCAGGCTTTTCAGAAACTTTGTGATAAGACTGTCGTGAAGAAGTTATTTGATGAGTTGGCTCCTTTGTATAAGGATACCCCCGGAGGATACACACGTATCATGGGCGCCGGCAATCGTAAGGGAGATGGGGCACAAATGGTTGTAATAGAGCTGACAAAGCGGACTATCTCCGACGAAGACCTTCTCGGTGCTCCGAAGAAAGAACTCGCTAAAAAGAAAAAGGCAAAAGCGACTAAGAAGGGATCTGCCGAAAAAGAAGGCGTTGAGGGTTCTGAAAAAGGCAAAGTCGCTCCGGATGTAGCCGCGGAAAAAGCAGAGGAACGCGCTGTTGAGGATGTCCGAAAAGAGAAAGCTAAAAAAGAGCAGAAAAATGTATCGAAAAAAGGTATTTTTAAGCGGTTTCGGAGAAAATCAATTGGATAATTGAGTAGACAGCTAATATGGTTCAGAAACCAGATAAAATATAATATAAAAAAGGGGCGTGTTCATTGAATATGCCCCTTTTGTTATATTGTGGGCATCATATGAGTGCCCACCGGGGAGAGTCACATGACAAACGACCTTACCCCCATGATGCGACAGTATCTTGAGATCAAAGAAGACGTGAAAGACGCTATTCTTTTTTTCAGGTTGGGGGATTTTTATGAGATGTTTTTTGAGGACGCCGCTGAGGCCACGCGGATATTGCATATTACTCTTACAAGCCGGAGTGGAGGTAATGGCAAAAAGATCCCTATGTGCGGGGTTCCGCATCACGCGGCAAACAATTATATCGCGCGGCTCATAAGACACGGCAAGAAAGTTGCCATATGTGAACAAGTGGAAGAACCTTCTCCCGGCAAAAAGATCGTAAAAAGAGCGGTTACGAAAATAATTACTCCGGGCACTTATATCGCCGATGAGCTCTTAGGTGAGGCGATCAACAACTATATCCTTTCTTTGAATGTTAAGGGAAATAATATTGGAATGGCATACGCGGATATATCGACCGGAGAATTCAGGGTTACCCAAGTAGACAATAAAGAGGATTTTTTGTCGGAACTATATAAAATATCTCCGTCAGAGTGCATGATGCCGGAGAGCCTTTCCGCCGACGAGAGTTTTCAGAGTTTTGCTGACGTCAATCTGGGGACGGTAACTCTAAATGATGACTGGATGTTTGATTTTGAGTTGGGAGTTAAAGAGATAAAACAGCAGTTTTCTGTAAAAAACCTTGATGGTTTTGGATGTCAGGACTTACCCCTTGCTGTTGGCGCTGCCGGGGCGCTTCTTAAATATCTCAAAAAAACTCAAAGGAACCGTTTAGATAACCTGGGTGCCATATCCACGTACAGATCAAGCCAATTTCTGGTCATGGACTGGAACTCGCATCGAAATCTTGAACTTATACAGAACATGGAAGACCTTTCTTCCAAGGGGACGTTATTTGAGGTGCTTGATGAGACGCATACTCCTATGGGAAAAAGAGGGCTTAAACGATGGATATTGAATCCGCTTCTGGACGTAAAATGCATAAAGAAAAGGCAGGAAGTCGTTCAATACTTTTATGAGAAAACTGAGGAGCGAGAGAAGATACGTAAAATATTGGTTGATGTGTATGACATTGAGCGTCTTTCTAATAAGATCAGTTTGGGGACGGCAAACGCGCGTGATATGCTTGCGCTCGCGAATTCACTGAAAAACATAAAACTGTTGAAAAAAATTTTAAAAGGAACCATATCCGGTGTGCTGAAGGATATTGTCGCGGGGATGGACGATTTTGTGGATGTTATCGGGTGGATAGAAGAATGTCTGGACGATGAACTACCCGTCGCGGTGAAAGAAGGCGGCTTTGTGCGACTCGGGTACGATCCTGAAGTTGATGAGTTACGTGATCTTATTTCAAACGGTAAAGACTGGATAGTGAGTTTGCAGAAGAAGGAGATAGAAAGGACAAAAATAGGCTCGCTCAAAGTTGGTTTTAACAAAGTGTTTGGTTACTATATCGAGGTTACCAAAACAAATCTTGATTCTGTCCCATCGGATTATATCCGTAAACAGACTCTGGTAAACGCGGAGAGATATATCACCCGGGAACTTAAGGAGCATGAGTCGAAGATAATTGGCGCTAAGGATAGGATAAAAGATGTAGAATACGCGATATTCTGCAGACTTCGCGAAAAAGTGGGATATCGTATAGAGAGCTTAAAAAGAACCTCGGACAATCTGGCGGACCTTGATGTTCTCTCGGCGCTTGCGGAGGCCGCGGTCAAAAACAGGTATGTTTGCCCTGAAATAAAAAAGACGAATGTTTTTAATGTGAAAAACGGGCGCCATCCTGTTTTAGAAAGGATATTGAAGGATAAAGAGTTTGTGCCGAATGATATTCGCATGGATGCTGAAAAGAACAATATTTTTATTATTACCGGTTCAAATATGGCTGGTAAATCTACGTTTATTCGACAGATCGCGCTAATGGCGATCATGGCCCAAATTGGTAGTTTTGTGCCCGCGTCCGAGGCTGAAATTGGAGTACTGGACCGCATTTTCACGCGTGTAGGGGCCTCTGACAGACTGTACAGGGGGATGAGCACTTTCATGGTGGAAATGGTAGAAACGGCAAATATACTTAATAATGCCACAGGACGAAGTTTGATAATACTGGATGAAATAGGCCGGGGAACGAGTACCTTTGACGGAGTGTCTATAGCCTGGGCGGTAGTGGAATTTATACATAAAAATTGTCCAGGGGCCAAGGCGTTATTCGCGACACATTATCATGAGCTTACGGAGCTTTCACGTATTTTGCCAAGGGTGAAAAACTTTCATTTGTCTATTCAAGAATGGAAGGACGAGGTTATTTTTCTTTATAAAGTTGAGGAAGGCAGTTGTGATGAAAGTTTTGGGATTCATGTCGCTAAATTGGCTGGGATGTCCGCTGAGGTCGTAACAAGAGCGAGGGACATATTGGACAATCTCCAGAAGGATTCATTTTTGGGGAACATACGCTCCAGGTTTTCGGAAGAAAAAGAATTGCCGGAAAAACAGTTGGATATGTTTGATGGGACTTTTAAGGAGCACCCTGTTGTTGATAAACTAAAGAAGCTAAACGTTGACAATATAACACCGATAGATGCCTTGAAAAAACTTGCGGAATTGAAAGAGGACGCGGAATAGCGAAACAGAATAGTGTGGACTGTCCCCATTTTTAATTGACCAGTTTTCTCGCTCATCGACGGCCTGTATGGGCATATAAACAAGCTTTAATTACAGGTTATATTCTTTATTGTCATTTTGCGCAAGAGCTGATAGGATAACTTTTATACATAATGGTCGGAATAAAGTTTTGGAGGAGATATGGGTGACGGCAAGATTAATATACTGACTGATGAGGTTGTGGGCAAGATATCCGCGGGTGAGGTGGTAGAACGTCCGGCATCCGTTGTTAAAGAGCTTGTTGAAAATGCCATTGACGCTAACGCGGATAGCATTGAGATCGAGATACAGTCCGCGGGACAGGCATTGATCCGTATAGCTGATAATGGAGATGGCATGATGGTTGAAGACATGAAGATCGCCTGTCTTCAGCATTCGACCAGCAAACTGAAAGATATAGACGATCTTGAAGAAATAAAAACATTCGGGTTTAGGGGAGAGGCTCTTTCAAGTATTGCCGCCGTATCGCATTTAGACCTGATAAGTCATACGGGATCCAATGATGCGGGAACGCATGTAAGTCTGGAAAGTTCGCAATTGCAGAAGATGCAACCTGCCGGGCGCGAGAAGGGTACGACGGTGGAAGTCAGGAATCTTTTCTTTAACGTGCCCGCGCGAAGAAAATTCCTGAAAAAAGAATCCACAGAATTAGCTGAGATCGTCAGTATTGTCGGCAGATTTATTGTTTCGTATCCTGATATTGAATTTAAATTAACGCATGATGATAGACTGCTTTTGCACGCGGCCAGGAAGCTCTCCCGCCTTCAAAGGATAAAACTTGTTTTGGGGGCGGATATCGCAGAACATATGGTACGCCTTGAGTATAATGACGGGAAATACGCTGTTTCAGGGTATATTAGCCGCCCTTCCAGCACCCGCAAAGACAAGCGGGCCCAGATATTTTTTGTTAACAAAAGATTTGTGAAAAGTAAAGTTTTAGCGGAAGCGGTACAGAACGCTTACAAAAGTCTTTTGGAAAGAGGACGGTATCCTTCGGCAGTATTATTTTTAGATACTCCTCCTTCGGAAGTTGATGTAAATGTGCACCCTGCGAAATTGCTTGTGAAGTTTGATGAGGACCGTGTAGTCGCGGAGGTTGTTAGGTCCGCTATAAAAAAGAGTTTTGAGGAGGTAAAAACAGCGGAGGCGAAAAAAACAGAACATATTATTATGCCTGACCAAATGTCGAATAAGCCGGAAGAAGCCCTTGTTCCGGAGGATTCCGAGGTTCAGACAGAATTTGCTTACGATATTAAAAAGATACCGTTACAGGTCTCTACACAACCGGAGAAGATATCATTTTCCGGTTGTGTCTCCGAGACGATCTCGGAGACAAAGAATGGTGATCTTTTTCAGATAAAGGATTGTTACATCGTGCAATTAGGAGATGAAGGCTTGGTCATTACCGATCAGCACGCGGCGCATGAAAGAATACTGTATGAATTTTTCAGCAAGATCGCGGCGGACGCTCCTGTGGATGTTCAGAACTTATTGTTCCCGGTTCGAATAGATCTTTCTGCCTCTGAGGCGGTGATAATGGACAAAATAATCGATAAATTTGCCACTTTGGGGTTTCAGGTAGAACACTTTGGAGACGGATCGTATGTCGTTCAGGCTGTTCCCGCTGTGTTGGAAAACAGGGATATTAAGACAGTCGTTTATGATATTATTTTAGAGCTCTCCGCGAGAGATCTGAAAAAAATTGATTTTACCGATGAGTTGATCAAGATGACAAGCTGTCGGGCGGCTATCAAATCTGGTGAAAAGCTAACGCGGCAAGAAATGATAGTTCTGCTTGAAAAGCTGACTAAGTGTGATCTTCCGTTCACGTGTCCGCATGGGAGACCTACGGTACTGGATATTACGGTAGATGAATTAGAAAAACGGTTTAGACGGAAATAATTTAGGGACAGATTTGACGCTGAAAGGAGCGCTGGTATACTCCTACCAGGTTTCCCTGTACGGAGCATACCAGCGCTCCTTTTGATTAAAAGATGTAACGCCGTTTTATCGTTATTCAGACTCTGTCATAATGTAGGGGCTTGATTCATCAAGCCCGTTATATCGGGTTCGATGAATCAAACCCCTACATTATATTGTAGGCGGCCATCCGCAAAACAAATTACGACAGAGCCTGATTGCGAGGAAGGAGCGAAGCGACTGACGTGGCAATCTCCATAACCTGTTATATCTATTGAGATTGTTTCGTCGTCACTCACTCCGTTTGTTCCTTCCCGCAATGACGAAAGGTTTATTTTGGATAACCCTATTAAAAGATGAATAAAAATACGGCTAAAAAGATATATGACATTCTGAACAGGGAATATCCGGACGCTACGGTCGCGTTGGAACATAAGAACGCTATGCAGCTTTTGGTTGCCACGATACTTTCTGCGCAGTGTACGGATAAGCGCGTGAATATTGTAACGAAGGATCTATTTAAAAAATATAAACAGGCTGGAGATTTCGCTAAGGCAAAACTCTTGGATTTTGAACAAGAGATACGTTCTACCGGATTTTACAAAAACAAGGCAAGAAATATTATCGCGTCAGCAAAGACGATCGTTGGAGAATTCGAGGGTAAAGTTCCTGAAACGATGAAAGAGCTTATAACTCTTCCTGGTGTAGCGAGAAAAACCGCCAACATTGTTTTGTTCCATGCTTTTAGTAAGAACGAAGGCATTGCGGTAGATACACATGTCAAGCGTCTTAGCGGCCGGTTGGGGCTAACCGAGAATGATGATCCTGCCAAAATAGAGATAGATCTTATGGGGCTTTATGGCGAAGAGAAATGGGGTTCTTTATCTGATCTTTTGATCACGCACGGGCGTACTGTCTGTGACGCGCGCAGGCCGAGATGCGAGGGGTGTTCTCTTAAGCGAATTTGTCCCGAGGCGATAACTTAGGAGCAGGGGCACGGCATGCCGTGCCCCTGCATAACAATATGATAAAAAAAGCACAGATATTATTATCAATAGTTGTTGCAACTTCTTTTCTCACAATAGGTTGCGAGCGAGATGCCGACAGCGCTTCCTCCGCGAAAAATGAGTATTTTGTAAAGAATATTGTCGATGGGGATACTCTGGAATTGTTGAATGGAAAACGTGTTCGTTACATAGGAATAGACACTCCGGAGACTATGAAGCGTAAAGGAGGCACTTGGTTTTTTGATCCGGAGGAATATGGTGTTGAAGCAAAAGAATACAATCGTCGGCGTGTTTCGGGGAAAAGAGTGCGATTGGAGTTTGATGTTCAAAAAGAAGATAAATTTAATAGATGGTTAGCGTATGTTTATCTCGAAGACGGAGGGATGGTCAATCTGGAATTAGTCGAACAGGGATATGCTTCGCTGTACACATTTTATCCGAATGTTAAATACTTTGATGTTCTCGCCGAGGCGCAGGAAGAAGCATATACGGCCAAGCGGGGATTGTGGGAGAACATTAAAGTTGTGGATGCTGAGGTAGCGTATCTAGAGGTTGGAAAGGTAAGGATCGTCAGGGGGAGGATTTCAGGGGTGTATGCCTCTCCAAATAAGATAACTTTGGAATTTCAAGATAGCCGTTTGACCGGAATAATCTATAGCGGTAACATCCCACTGTTTACCAAAAAAGGGATAGACCCCTACAAAGATTACGAGGGAAAAGAAATTGAGATCGTCGGTAAGATCCGCGACCGTAATGGACCCCAGATCATTGTCGACAATCCATCGCAAGTCATATTGTCATAAAGACATACCAAAATATTCCTAATTTTACCCCTTGTAATAGTAATAATAGTGTGATATGTTAATAGTCACCATAGCGCGGAATAGGCGCGATATACCGCAAGTTGAGGAGAATAATATGAAGATCGCAAAGAAGATTTTGGGGGTTAAACCCTCCGCTACATTGACCATAACCGCCAAAGCCAAGGCCATGAAGGCCTCTGGGGAAGATGTCATTGTGCTTGCGGCCGGGGAGCCTGCGCACGATACCCCTGATATTATAAAAGATGCCGCGATTAAAGCGATTACCGATGGTTTTACCAAGTATACGCCAGCAGCGGGTACTGCGTCTCTAAAAGAGGCTATTTGCTGTAAGCTGAAGAATGACAATGGGTTAGATTATGATGCTAGTGAGGTGGTGGTCTCGAACGGGGCTAAGCATTCATTGTTTAATGTCTTACAGGTGATAGTCGAGGAAGGAGATGAAGTAATTGTAGTACACCCCTATTGGGTAAGCTATCCCGAAATGATCAAATTGGCGGGAGGGCAGCCAAAGATAATAACTACTTCTATTTCAAATGGTTTTAAACTTCGCCCTCAAGAATTGAAATCCGCCATAAATGAAAATACAAGAGCCATAATAATTAACAGCCCTTCTAATCCGGCAGGTGTTGTCTATGATCAAAAGGAGCTGGAAGAGCTCGCTAAGGTGTGTGTTGAAAACAATATCACGATTATAAGTGACGAAATATATGAAAAGATAATTTTTGAAGGGAAGGCACATTTTTCTATTGCCGCAGTTTCTGAAGGAGCTAAAGCCGTGACGATCGTAGTAAATGGGCTTTCTAAAAGTCATTCAATGACCGGATGGCGAATTGGATATATGGCGGGTGACAAGGAAGTGGCAAAGATGGTATCTACATTGCAAGGGCAGTCGACTTCAAATCCGTGTTCAATCAGTCAGGTCGCGGCCGAATGTGCTTTACGCGGCAATATGGAAGAAGATTTTAGCCGGAATTGTGAAGGTTTTCAAGAGAGAAGAGATTTTCTGATGGGGACTTTATCTCAAGAGGAGCGGATAGTTCCGTTGAAGCCGGAGGGCGCGTTTTATCTCTTTTGTGATATATCAAAGTGTGGATTGGATTCTTTGACATTCGCGAAGAAGCTTCTTGAAGAAAAAAAAGTAGCGGTCATTCCGGGGGGGCCCTTTGGGGATGATCGTTATATACGCATTAGTTTTGCTTCCGATATGGAAACGATCGAAGAAGGTGTAAATAGGATTAAAGACTGGGTGGGGCATTAACGGCATGATAAAGAGGAGCGTTGTATGAGGCAAACCATTGCGGAAAAAATACTGTCGGATCATTCGGGCAATACGGTTAAAAGCGAGGATGTTGTTGTCGCGAATGTAGATTTTTGTTTTGGCCAGGATATTACAAGTAGCGAGATAATCGATAGCTTTCGAAAAATAGGCGTTAAGGACATTTTCAATAAGGAGAGATCTTGTATGGTTCTTGACCATTCATGTCCAAGTCCTAATATAGAACTTTCGGAGGTGCATAAAAAAATACGTAATTTCACTTCTGAATATGATATGAAGATCTTCAGTTCCGGAGAAGGAGTCAGTCATCAGGTAATTATCGAGTCGGGCAATATTACGTGTGGGGATATTGTTGTTGGCGCCGATTCTCATTCATGCATATTTGGGGCCTTGAATGTCATGGCGATGGGTGTGGGCACAACGGATCTGGCTATAGCGTTGGCTACCGGTAAGAGTTGGTTCATTGTTCCTGAGACAGTGAAAGTTATCCTTGATGGACAATTGTCTAAGGGAGTATTTGCTAAAGATGTTATGCTGCATGTGATAGGCAATGTAGATAAGGCCTGCACGGCCTCTCGTGCAATTGAGTTTTATGGAGACGTAATTGGTGAGATGTCCGTTGACGCACGGTTTACTGTTTCCAGTGTGGCGGCAGAGATGGATGCCAAGTGTGGGATAATGCCAGCGGATAAGAAAACGATCCAATGGGCTAAGAAGTATTCCGTGAGGGAGCCGCGTCCGGTGGAAGCGGATCCGGATGCCCATTATTCTGAGATTTATGAATTTGATGTCTCCGAACTTTCTCCGCAAGTCTCCAGACCGCATGACATTCGTGAGGTTTGTGACATAGAAGACGTTGAAGGGACGGAAATAGATCAGGTTTGTATCGGATCTTGTGCTAATGGACGATTGGAAGATATTGAAGTTGCCTCAAGGATATTGAAAGGGAAAAAAGTGGCGCCGGGAGTTAAGCTTATAGTTACGCCAGCGTCTCGAAAAATATATGTAGACGCGATGAAAAAGGGATACCTGGAGGTGCTTGTCGGGGCCGGGGCAATAATAAATAATCCCGGATGCGGACCCTGTTCGGGGACACATCAAGGCGTTCTGGCTGATGGCGAAAACGCATTTTCTACGTCAAACAAGAATTCGAAGGGACGGATGGGGAATGTGAACGCGAATATTTATCTTGGAAGTCCCGCTGTCGCGGCCGCGACAGCGATAGCGGGAAAAATAGCGGATCCACGGGAGTATAAGAGAAGGTTAACGTAAAAAAGGAGAAAGACGTGCCAAATTTTTCACATAGAGTACGGAAACAGAATGATATCACGACCGATTGTATCCTTCCTGAGAAATACAAATTTAATACGTGGACTGAAAAAGAATTGGCACAACATGTTTTTGAAAATACGGAAGAGGCTTTTCACGAAAAAGTAAAAGAAGGCGATTTTTTTGTAGCCGGAGCGAATTTCGGATGTGGTCCCTCCCGTGAACAGGCAGCATTGGCGCTTAAGGCAACGGGATTGAGGGCGGTTATCGCTAAGAGCTATGACAGAATATTTTATCGCAATGCCGTTAACGCGGGGTTGTGCCTTCTCGAATGTGAAACTAACTATATTGATGACATGGATGAGCTGGACTTGGATGCCGAGAAAAACATTCTTTTTAACAGGTCTAAGGGTGTTAACTTTGAAGTCAAGCCTATGCCTGTAATCATGAGAAAATTTATGGCATCCGGTGGGGTAATTGAATACCTTAAGCAATACGGTGATTTTGAGGATTTAGTCTAGTGCGAATCCGTGACTTGGGAATAGTCGGATATAAAGACGCGATCGATCTTCAGGAAAACGTGTTAAGGCGACGTATAGAAAATGAAATTTCCGATACGTTGATTCTTTTAGAGCATGATCCGGTGCTTACGCTGGGGCGGATGGAAAGCGAAGCCAGCATTATTGATAGGGCTTTCTTCGATAAAAAAAACATACCGGTTATTTTCTCGGATCGAGGAGGTAAGATTACCTACCATGCTCCGGGGCAGTTGGTGATCTACCCCATAGTGGACCTTAGGGAAAAGAAGCGCGACGTCTCAAGGTATATCGATTTTCTGGAGAAGACCATGGTCAGAGCTTTTGATGGGCTTGGAGTCGCCGCGGAACGCATTGCGGATCGACGCGGAGTGTGGATCGGAGGAAAGAAGATAGCGTTTATTGGCGTGGGTGTAAGAAAATGGGTTACGTTTCATGGCGCTTGTATTAATATTAACAACGATATCGCGCCGTTCTCACGCATACATCCCTGCGGGGAAGACTGGATAAAGGTAACTTCCGTCCGGGAAATTCTAGGGCGTGCAATAGAGATGGATATGGCAAAGAAGGTTTTTGCGGATCAGTTTATAAAGGATCTTGAGGCGGAATATGGAATTAAAAATGCCGGAAATATCTGAGACCACAGAGGCGGCAGTAATTACTCTTTGGCACGTTGCTGAAGGTGCACACGTGGCTAAAGACCAGGATATCCTGGAGGTTACGACGGATAAGGCCACACTTGATATAGCGTCCCCTTATGACGGGGTTTTAATCAAGATAAGCAAAAAAGCGGGTGAAAAGGTTGAAAAAGGTGATGTTATCGCCGAGATACAAGAGAGAGGGAGATAGGATGCAAGAGTCAAACAGAATGAAACGATTGCCAAAATATTTGTTTACTATCATAGATGGCTTGAAGGCAGAGGCGAAGGCTACGGGTATAGATATTATAGACCTTGGGATGGGTAACCCTGACCAGCCGACTCCAAAACATATTATTGATGAGCTTTGCGCTAGGGTAAAAGATCCTGAAAATCATGGATATTCCAGGACGATAGATAATGTTGAAGTTGAATTCAGGCAAGCAATTTCCGGGTGGTATAAATCTAAGTTTAACGTTGATCTTGACTCGGAGTCTGAGGTTTTACCTTTGATCGGATCCAAAGAGGGTATAGCGCATATCTCACTTGCCATACTTAATAATGATGATATGGCTCTGGTTCCAAACCCGGCATATCCCGTGCATTTCAATGGAGTATTAATTGCCGGGGGGATCCTCCATAACATGCCGGTAAGTGAAGAAAACAATTATTTGCCTGATTTGGATGCTGTGCCGGAAGACGTGATTGAAAAAGCTAAATTAATGTTTTTGTGCTATCCAAGTAACCCTACGTGTGCTGTTGCTCCCAGGAGCTTTTTGGCGAAGGCGGTTGCTTTTGCCAGGAAACATGAGATCATATTGGTACATGATCTCGCGTATTCTGATCTGGCTTTTGATGGATATGAAGCGATCAGCATTCTACAGATCCCGGGAGCAAAGAATGTATGTGTAGAGTTTCATTCTTTAAGCAAATCATACAATATGGCCGGTTGGCGTGTTGGACTTGCTGTTGGGAATGCGGAAGTTTTGGCGTCTCTTTCTAAAACAAAAGGTTATATTGATTTTGGGATGTTCAAGCCGGTACAATACGCGGCCATAAAAGCTTTAACGGGACCGCAGGATTGCGTCACAAAACAGGTGGCGATCTATAAGAAGCGACGAGATTTTATGATCGATGCCCTGGAAGAAGCCGGGTGGAAAATACCGAAACCGAAAGCGACTTTTTATCTATGGGCAAAGATCCCCGATAAGTATAGCGCGTTAACATCAGTGGAGTTTACAGCGCTGCTTATCAGAGAGGTGGGGGTAGTGGTGTCGCCCGGAGCGGGGTTTGGGGACAATGGCGAGGGTTTTGTCCGGTTTGCATTAGTTGAAAACATCGACAAACTGCGTGAGGCGGCAAAAAGAATTAAAAAAGTTCTTAATATGAAAGCATGAAAAAAAATGTTTTGATCTGTTACATCTCAAAGTATTCCGGGCATTTTCACGCCGCTGAGGCTATCGAAAAAGGGTTGGCCGAAGTGTGGGGTGATGTGAATGTCAAGAAGATAGATGCTCTTGAATATACCAACCCCATTCTTGGCAAGGTCATAAATAAGGCTTATCTGGAAGTCATCAAAAAGAAGCCGCAGTTGTGGGGGGAGATGTATGACAACCCGTCTGTAATGAAAAAAACCGCGAAGGCGAGGGAAGCGCTTAATCGATCCAACCTGACCAAGATAAAAAAACTTTTCGATGAATTTTCACCCGATGCTGTATTTTGCACTCAAGCTTTTCCATGTAGCATGATAGCGGATTATAAGAGAGCGTATGGTAAAAAAACCCTACTTGTTGGCGTTTTGACGGATTACGCGCCTCATTCATACTGGTTGTTTGATGAAGTGGACTATTATGTTATGCCGTCAGAAGAAACCGCGAAGGTGTTTACCGAGAGGGGTGTTCCGGGTGAAAAGATCAAGCTCTATGGTATTCCGATAGATCCCGGGATACGGATAGAGAAAGAAAGAGACAAGATTCGCGAGAACTTAAACTTTTCGGCTGAAAAACCAACTATTCTTGTTATGGGTGGAAGCCAGGGTCTGGGTTCGGTGGAGGACGTAGTTGGATCGTTATTACAGGATACCGAGCATAATTATCAACTCTTGGTCGTGTCCGGGACTAATAAAAAGTTGTGTTCTCGGCTTACAAAGATCGCGCGAAGTGAAATAGGCCGAAACATGAGAGTTTTTTCTTATGTCGAGAATGTCGATGAGTTGATGGAAATATCGGATGTGATTATTACCAAAGCCGGGGGATTGACAACTGCGGAGGCATTGGCAAAGAGGCTCCCCATCTTGATAGTTTCACCTATCCCCGGGCATGAACGCATGAATACTGATTTTCTGGTGAAAAATGGAGCGGCCATTGAGATATCTGTTTTTTTAGATACACACAAAATACTAAATGAGTTGTTTGATTCCGAAGATCGCATGAAAAAGATGAGGGCGTGCGCGGAAGTGCTTTCCAAGCCTAATAGTGCTGTTGATACCGCTAAATTGACGCGCCGGGATTGCTGATAATGTTATTAAAATTGCTTTATGTCATAGGGATTTTTTTCGCCAGAAACCTGTCGATCAGGAAGGCGTATGGTGTTGCTGAAGCCAGTGCGCGGTTTTATTATAAATTCGCCGAAAGGGATAAAAGAGAGCTGAAAGCTAATCTCAAAGTAGTTCTGGGGGAAAACGTCCCCGACGATGTGTTGGAGCGACACAGAATTGAGATCTTTAAGAACTTCGCGAAATATCTGGTAGATTTTTTTAGATTTCCCAATCTTACAAAAGAGTATTTGGAAGAGCATATTGATACAGAGAATATTGATTGCATAAATAAGTGTTTAGAGGAGAAGAAAGGTGTAATCCTTCTTACTCTTCATCTCGGGAACTGGGAGCTGGCCGGAGCTGTTATCGCAAACGCGGTAGGCCCTGTCAACGCGATTGTTTTGGAACATTCCAGTAAAACAATAAACAATTTTTTCATACATCAAAGAGCTATTCGGGGGGTGAAGTCCATCCCCCTGGGGGTGCAGATAAAAGAATGTTTTAAAGTGCTTAAGCGTAACGAGCCGTTGGCCATAGTGGGGGATAAAGATTATACCGACAGTGGGACTAGCATAGATTTTTTTGGTAAAAAAGCCCTGGTGCCTAAAGGTCCGGCAGCTTTTGCTTTAAGAACGGGAGCTCCTGTAATCTTTACTGTATTAACCCGCGAAAAGAATGACAGGTTTAAGCTGCATTTTGAAGAACCCTTGAGATATTCACCTACGGGGGATTTTGAAAAAGACGTGAAATGTTTGATGAGTAAATACTTGGAAAGTTTCGAGAAATATATTCGTAAATATCCGGACCAGTGGTATGTTTTCAGGGAAATATGGAATCAAAAATAAACAATACAATAGTAGTTATCCCTTCGTATAACGAAGCCAAAACGATAGGCAGCGTTGTCCGCGATATTGTTGGGATGGGGTTAAGCGTCCTGGTTATCGATGACGGGTCTTTTGATAATACTGAGCGGATCGCGCTTGATAGTGGGGCAATGGTACTGCGTCACAAAAAGAACCTAGGTAAGGGACTTTCCATACGAGAAGGCATTAAACATGTCATGGAAAAAACGAAATATGAATGGATGATAATGATGGACGCGGATGGTCAGCACCACCCTGAAGATATTCCCGGATTGATGGACGCGACATGTCGTGGGGATATTGACATCATAAACGGAAATCGTATGGGGCAAACCAAAAGCATGCCGAGGGCAAGGTATTGGACGAACAGGTTTACTTCATGGGTTCTCTCACGTATATGCGGCCAACATATACCGGATTCCCAGTGTGGGTTCAGGTTGATGAAAGTAAGTGCTTTGGCAAAATTGAAATTGACCTCTGAAAAATATGATATTGAGTCGGAGATCCTTATACAAGCAGCGGAAGGCGGAATGGTTATAAAGTCGGTTCCGGTTAGGACAATATATGGTGAAGAGGTTTCAGAGATCCATCCGGTTCATGATACGATCAGATTTTTTTCTCTAGTTTCGAAGTATGGACCAAAACGCAAAGGGTAAATATGCTCGAACAGATAACAAATACACTTGTATCGGTAAATAAGGAAGCGGCGGTTGTGATCTTAGCGGCTTTGCCGATATCCGAGCTTAGGGGCGCTATTCCTTTGGCTCTTTCGATGGGGTTTTCCCCGCAAAAAGCGTATATTTTATCTTTCGTTGGGAATGTGTTGCCAGTTTGTCCTCTACTGTTCTTGTTGCGGCCAATTTCAGAGAGATTACGACATTTTCCTGTTTTTGAAAGATTTTTTAACTGGCTGTTTGAGCGAACCAGAAAAAAAGCGACGTTGATAGAAAAGTTTGAGGCGTTTGGACTTATTCTATTTGTCGCGGTCCCCTTGCCCATTACGGGAGCTTGGACAGGCTGTGTTGCCGCGACTCTTTTTAAAATACGCTTTCGTTACGCCTTTCTCGCGGTTCTTTTCGGAATAGCTATAGCAGGCCTGGTGGTTATGGGAATTTGTTTAGCGGGGCAGGGTGTGTTGGCAAGGTCTCATTGACATATACGGAAATTTGGGGTAAGATTTGTTATAACAGGAGGATAAAATGATAGTATACGCATTGATAGTTCTTGGTTTTATGATGAGGCTCTTGCCGCATATGCCGAATATGGTGCCTGTGGCTGCGATCAGTCTTTTTGCGGGAGCGTATCTCAACAAGAAAATGGTACCCTGGGTGCCTCTTCTGATAATGGCGGTGAGCGATCTTTTTTTGGGGTTACACGAGGTGTTTCTGTATACGTGGGGATCTTTTATTCTGGTCGGATTTGTAGGGGTATGGTTGAAATAGCGTAGAACGCCCGCGAACATTTTAGGGGCAACAATATTTTCAGCTTTAATGTTTTTTATCATAACGAATTTTGGGGTATGGCTGGCATGGTATCCCCATACTGTTGCGGGATTAACAACATGTTATGTCAAAGCTTTGCCATTTTTAAGGAATACATTCGTAAGCAACATTGTATTTACCGCTATACTTTTTGGTGCTTATGAATTGATCAGGAAGGCAGCAGGACAGTTTCGGTATAGAGCTGTTCTTATTGCGGAATAAATATATGTAGGGGCACGGCGCGCCGTGCCCCTACAACTTAATAACCATACAGGAAAGAGGGAAGTCCGTGAGAATCGGACGCGGTCCCGCCGCTGTAACCGGAGACGAAAGCTTCAGTAAGGTCACTGTCTGATAGATGGGAAGGCCGAAACGAGTAGGAAGACCCGGGAGCCAGAAGACCTGCCTGTGTGCTAATAGTGTCGGTGAGAGCTCGCGGAAGCTCGTCGGACCATATAGGACTTTTAAAACGGGGAGTTCTTGGCATTTATGATAGTGCTGAGGGCTCCCCGTTTTTTTTTGTAAATAGTTAAGGGTAGACAGGAGGAGTATAGTGAAAAAAGTAGTATTGTTGACGGTATTGGTAAATCTGATATTCGCGGGGACAGTTGTTCTCGCGGAAGATGTAAAGAGTGATAAAGAAAAGATGAAGCTTACCGATCTGGTAAAAAAACCGCTTCACATTATATTGGATCCAATCGGCGGAGGGGGTTTTGCGGATCTGATCATGTTTCCCGTAGAAACAGTTACACGTCCGCTTTTTGATCTTGGCGATGTTGTAATAACCCCGGGAAGAACCAGGGAATATGTGTATAACATAAACAAAAGTATCAGCGTTATCGATAGTGAAGATATGGAATACACGAACTATCGGGATGTTGGCCAGGCGCTTACTCACCATTCGGGAATTGTAAGCAGCGGATATTTTGGGAACGAAAAGGATGCGCAGGTCGCAATAAGGGGTTTTGGTGAAACGGGACTTATGAATTATCTTGTTTTAGTCGATGGCAGGCGGACAAACCAGATAGACATGTCTGGAGCGGATCTTGCCCAGGTAGATATTTCTTCTATCGAAAGGATTGAGATCATAAAAGGCGGTAATTCTGTGCTCTATGGTGACAATGCTACCGGCGGAGTTATCAATATTATAACGAAAGAAGGAAAAGAAGGGCATCATGTTAAATATGAACAACGATTAGGAAGCTATCAAAGCCACAAAGAGTATGTTTCTACAAATGGATCGGAAAAATTTCTTGATTATTTCGCCAGCTATTCTTTTCAGGATTCAGATGGATACAGGTTGAATAACGCGTATGAGGCGAACGATGCTTTTGCAAGCATCATGGTGAAACCTGACGATTTTCTGGATGTACATTTTTCATCGGGCTATCATAATGATTGGTATGGTCAGCCGGGAGCACTATATGACGGCAATATCCAGAGCGACGGGCGAGAAGGCTCGCGATTTCCGGATGATAAAGCGAAGACAGAGGATTACTATTTCACTATGACACCAAGGCTTTTTGGAGAAGTAGAAGGGCA
>JAJRVD010000003.1 GCA_024277375.1 Candidatus Omnitrophota bacterium
CTTTCCGCATCCGGGGGGGCCTAACATAAGAAGGCCCTTAACGACGCTTCCACCCATCTTTTTCACATTAGACCTATCCTTGATCAGCTGCACGACTTCCATCGCTTCCAGCTTCGCGTCATGCATACCGATAACATCATCCCACGCGATCGAAATATCTTTTCCCTTGATGGGAGCCTTATCAAGCTTCGCGAAACCACCGCGCATGAAAGTAAGATACATAAACACAAATATCGCGGCATGGATACCGGCCAGAATAAATTGCACCGGCATAGTCGCGATCGTCATCTTTCTGTAAAAAGATTCCAGAGACATGAGCCCTATTACCGCGAGGACGATCAGCATTATCACTACAAAACCGACAATAATAAATACTTTATACTGCCGGAGGTACATCTGGATTTTTCTGCTTAGCATATAGTTTGCTCCTGTTTGCGTTTGTTGCGTTAGGGGACTGTCCCCGGTATCGTTACTTTATCGCTTTTTCCTGCGCGTCCAACTCAGCTAATGCCTGCTCCAACTCTTCGGGTTTAGGCGCGATCCCGTGCCACTCGGCTTTATTCTCGACAAACGAAATCCCTCTCCCTTTTGTGGTGTGCGCTATTACCATCTGCGGTCTATCTTTTGCTTCCCGCGCGTCTTTAAACGCTTCATCCAGTTGCGCAAAATCATGCCCGTTAACTTCAACGGTATGCCATCCGAAATTTTCCCATTTGTTCTTATACTCGCCCAGGTCTTGAACCTCGCAACACCGGCCATCTATCTGCAATTTATTAAAATCAACGATCGCGCATAATTTGTCTAGCTTATAATGCGCGGCGGTCATCGCCGCTTCCCAGACCTGGCCCTCATTGGTCTCACCATCACCCATAAGACAATAAATATTCGCGTCTATCGCGTCTATCCTATTGGCTAACGCTAAACCTACAGAGATTGAAAGCCCCTGCCCCAGCGAACCGGTAGACGCTTCCATGCCCGGCAAGCTTACTTCCGGATGCCCCTGAAGACGACTTCCAAGTTTCCGGAGCGTCCAGAGTTCTTCTTTGGGAAAAAATTTAAGATCCGCCAAGACCGCGTACAACGCGGGACAGGCATGCCCCTTTGAAAGAATGAACTTATCACGATCTTTTTTGTGCTGATTTTTTGGAGATATGTTCATCTGGGTGTAATACAACGACACAAGTATCTCAACTATCGACAAAGACCCTCCGGTATGACCGCTACCGGCCTTCTCCAGCATGGTCACAATATCGCGCCGTATCTCTATCGCTTTTTTCTCAAGGGCTTTTACTTCGGTTATCTTTTTCATACACCTGCCTTCTTAGTTCGTAGTTGATAGTTCTTAGTTCATCCCGTAGGGGCTTGATTTCCCGTAGGGGCTTGATTTCCCGTAGGGGCTTGATTTCCCGTAGGGGCTTGATTCATCAAGCCCTCTATTAACCGGGTTCGATAAATCGAACCCCTACAAACAAAAATCGAACCCCCTACTATCGGGAATCTCGACCCTGATCTTTTTTCAATTTCTTCCGTACTTCTTCGTTTTCCGGATCCAACTCCAAAGATATTTCCCAATATTTCGTAGCTTTCTCTATATTTCCTTTCGCGGATTGTACATCCCCGAAATGTTCCCAAACAACAGCGTTATCCGGTAAGACCTCAACCGCCGCCTCTATTTGTTTTATAGCGTCATCTAACATACCCTTTTTATAGTAAGCCCATCCCAGGCTATCCATATACGCGCCGTTTTCCGGGTCACGATACAGTGCCTGCATTATCAGTTCTATAGCCTTATCAAGATTCCTGTCTTCCTCCACATACATGTATCCCAGATAATTGTAAACGCCGGCAAGATCGGTTTTCTTTGCGACAAGACCTCTCAATATCCTGATCGCTTTTTTCCGTTGCCCTCCTTGATCTGTGGCAGCCGCTAAATAAAATTTATAAAAATCGTTTTCCGGATCTATTTTCACGGCTATTGTGTAGTTCTCTGCCGCGGCGTCAAAATCTTTTTTCAAGCTGGACAGATATCCTAAACTCGCGTAAACAGCCGCGTCCGGAATTTCGTTGCTTATGGCTTCCGTTAAAATTTTTTCCGCCTTGTCGTACTTCTTGCCGGAAACATATATCGCGAAAGTACGCAAATACGGTTCTGATGACTCCGGGTCAAGCTTCATTAGAACGCGATTCTGTTCGATCGCTTTATCCGTGCGTCCGGTTCTGTAGTAGAGTTGTCCCAACCTCACGTATGTTTCTTTGTTCAGAGGGTCAAGGCTTATAGTTTCACGGTACTGCCTTATCGCCTCATCCCACTTGCCTTCTATCTCATATATGTATCCCAGCACCATCTGAGCTTCAAGATAATTCCTATCGGTACTGACCGCTTTTTCAAGATTTTCTTCGGCCTTATCCAGAAGGTTTCGTTTGCTGTATAAAATGCCGAGATTAAAATATAGCGAAGCGTCGGCCCCTTTTAATCGAAGGATCTTTTCGTACAGCCTGGCGGCTTCGTCATATTTCTGCTGGCTTACAAGAAAGTCCGATATGAACGATAATGTTTCGAGGTTTTCCGGATCTTGCTTGAGAGCTCTGTCATACCAGATCTCCGCGCGCTGAAACTCACCTTTAGCGATATGAACAACCGCTAAAAGAAGATACGTTTTAACCCTCTTCGGCTCCATTTCGGAAGCTGTGGTCAATACTTTCGTCGCCTCGTCAAACTTGCGCAGAAGAAGAAGGTCGGCTCCGAGTCTTTGATATGTATCAACTATACCATCGTTGTAACCCAGAGACCTCTTATATTCTCCAATGGCCGACGTTATATCACTGAAGTTGTCATAGAGCGTACCCATCATGTAATGAGCTAACGCGCCTGACAGCGCCTGCACTCCGGGGGCTTCTAAACGTGCCGTCTCGATAATATCTCTTGCCGGAGAGGCAAAAGAAGGTACACTCGACATCCCGACGAAAGAACAAACACAAAAAACGTAAACAAGAACATTCAAAAAATTTCTTTTAAACATTACACCTTCTTCTTTTTGTGTCGATCTCTTCGCATGCGTTTTTTGCGCTTGTGCCTTTTAACTTTTTTAACTTTTCTCTTTCTTCCACATGGCATGTCTTTGTGTCACCTCCTTTAATTTCGTCATATAACCTCTGTAAAACGCTGTTTTTTTAATCAGACTGTGTCATAATGTAGGGGCTTGATTCATCAAGCCCGTTATATCGGGTTCGATGAATCGAACCCCTACAATATATTGTATCCGGCCATTCGCAAAACGAATTGCGACACAGCCCGAATGACAAAAGTTCCGTTTTGCAGGATCCTTTTCGTTATCGGTAGGGGCACGGCGCGCCGTGCCCCTACGTTAATATTTAATAG
Organism: Candidatus Omnitrophota bacterium; assembly: GCA_024277375.1. Classification (GTDB taxonomy): domain Bacteria; phylum Omnitrophota; class Gorgyraeia; order Tantalellales; family Tantalellaceae; genus JAJRVD01. The sequence continues at coordinate 3,380 of JAJRVD010000003.1, forward strand.
ATCACCTTATTCAGCGGATATTCAATGATCCCCTGCGCACCTGCCTGTAACAGATCCGGTATCAGTTTTTTCGCGTCCGTTTCGTCTATAACCGTATCTATGTCTACCCAGGCCTCATCAAAAAGCTGTGATATCGTGGGGTTCTGCATTGAAGGAAGGATCGAGATGATCTTCTCTACATTCTCTTTCTTCACGTTCATCTTGAGCCCTACTTTCCCCTCGGCCAGAATGGCTCCCTGCAAAAGGAGCGCTATCCTGTCAATTGCCTCTTTTTTCCCTTTGTCTTTTATGGCTTCTTTGTTGGCTATAAACTGTGTGGTAGACTCACATATCGTATCTATGATCTTCAGGTCGTTCGCGATAAGACTCGCGCCGGTTTCGGTAATTTCCACAATAGCGTCTATACCCATTTTGGTTTTCACTTCAGTAGCACCCCAGCTAAACTCAACGGACGCCTCTACGCCATTTTTCTTCAGGTACTCTTTGGTTACCGCGACAAGTTCCGTAGCTATTTTCTTGCCACCCAGGTCTTTTACGCTTTTTATCACCGAAGAATTAGGAACGGCCAGAACCCATCTTACGGGTTTCATGCTTTGTTTCGCGTAAACAAGTTCGGCAATACGTTCTACGTCCGAGGAGTTTTCCTCTACCCAATCGTTACCGGTTATACCACAATCAATTATGCCGTCTTCTACATAACGAGACATCTCTTGCGCCCTGAACAGCACAACATCTATTCCTTCATCATTTATACTCGGAAAGTATGAACGTGAAGAAACACGTATTTTGTACCCGGCTTTTTCAAACAACCTCAATGTCGCCTCTTGAAGGCTTCCTTTCGGGACACCCAGTCTTAATTTGTTTACATCCATCATAACCTCTTCTTTTATACCATTTTGATATTGTCGCCCGATCAACAGACAAAAAGTCACTTTCCCCTTGCCTGCTCTTCTTATAGATATATAAACAGTTTAGGGTATAAACACAAAAATCCAGGCTCAATTGTATATCAATACCGATATATAGTCAAGCAAGACTATTTTGTGGTCATTGTGTGATCTGGTCATCCATAGGTCTACATATGCAGAAATGTGGTACAAGCTCTCTCCAGCGCCAAAATTCTTATATATGCCTCTTCTAGGTCTTTTCCTACCGAGAACGCGCCATGTCGCTCCAACATTACGGCATTCGCCCCCGAAGAGATCTCTTTCGCGACCGCCATAGCCAAAGATAGCGATCCGGGCCGGATATATTTCAACACCGGAACTTCTTTATTCAAAACACAATCAAACTCATATGACGTGCTTTTAAGACATTTTGTTTTACCTGCGACGGCAATCACGAATGGCGAATGGACATGTATTATGGCCGCTATTTTATCGTTCGATTTGTAGGTTTCAATATGAACTGGTGTTTCAGAGCTTGTCACCTCTGTATCTTTTTCCGCCTCGGGAAAAGGCAAACACACATAATCCTCATCTTTCCCCAAAGACATGTTTTTCCCTTTTTTCTTTATGATGATGAAATCTCCATCCCGGACGCTTATGTTACCGCCTGTTCCGATAACAAGGTCTTTCTCATGCAAATATTTGCCATATCTGGCGATCTCTTTTGTCTCTATCATAATGACTCTCCTTGAGGCTTCAGTCTAACACAGCCGTTTTCTACCGTCAATCCTTTCGGCTATCCGCGTACAACCCATGCAATGTCATCCCAACATCATCCCGCTGTCACACCGACATCACCCCATTGTCATCCCGACCGGAGTGACCAAAGATCACGCAGCGGAGGAATCTATGAACAAAAAACTTGTCTATCGCCCGGAATATTCTATAATGTTATCTCATGGTGCGGAGGCCCGGCCGGCCTGGCCTCTATCGATAACCAACAAAAAAAGGAAAATATAATGGTGCTAAACATACTCAGAAGCAAAAAATTCGCCAAAAAAATACTACTCGGACTTCTTGTCGTCATCATCCCCGCTTTTGTTTTGTGGGGCGCCGGCAACGTCTCCAGAAAGAAAGATATGATAGGATACATAGGCTCTCACAAAATACATCTTGATGACCTCGCCGAAAGCCTCCAAGGCGTAAAGGTGCAAATAATACTAACTTATTTTCAGAATTTTGAGACAGTGAACAAAATACTAAAAAACCGCGCATTAGTCAATTCCATGGCGTGGGAAAGACTGGTTTTTCTAAACGCGGCAAAAAAAGAACGGTTCAAGGTAACGAATAAAGACGTAATGACTTTTATAGCTCAGCACCCCTTATTCTCAAGGAACGGCGTCTTTGACTACCAGACTTATAGCTATATTCTTAAGAACAATCTTTTGATGGAACCCCGCCAATTCGAGGACTTTGTCAGGGAAAACATCCTTGTCCGGCTCATGCGTCAACATCTTTTAAAAGATGTGACCGTAACGGACGAAGAGGCTCTGGCTTTTTACAAAAAACATAATGACGCGGTCAACCTCTCTTATGTTTTCGTTAATAAGGACCTTTTCAAGGATCAGGTAACCGTGTCCGAAGAAGAAGTAAAAAAATATTACGAAGAAAACGCCAATAAGTTCGTTGAGCAGGAAAAAATAGATATCGATTATATTGAATTTTCTTATGAAAGTCCCGAACAAAAAGACGAACTGAAAGATACTATTTATCTGGTCCTCGATAAAGTACGAAAGACCCCTGAAAACTTTAAAAAAATCGCCACAGAACACGATGTGAAAAGCGGATCGACCGGTCCGTTTTCACGGCTAGACGTTATACCCGGAGTAACCTACACAAAAGAAATATATGACACTGTTTTCGATCTTGACGCTAACAAAATAAGTTCACCGATCTATTCCTCAGAGGAAAAAGGCAAAGCCTATATTTTTATGAAAACCGAGATCATCCCTCTACACGTTCTCAGTTTTAATGAAACAAAATCCCGTATCAGAACCACCCTGAGAGATAAACAACTCATCAATCTGGCCCTGGAAAAGGCGCGCGAGCTGTTTGAGAAATTAAACAAAAAAGAGATCACACTCGAAGAAGCCGCCACAGACGTAAAAGAAAACATCAAAACGGTCGCGGACATCAAATCTTCCGGTTATATCGAGAATGTAGGCCAGGCACAACGAATTGTTTTCAGAGCACTGGAGGTTGGCGCGGGAAACTTGCTCTCGCCCTTCGGAACGCTTAAAGGCGCGCTTATAGTGCGGGTAGACAAAGTTATTGACGCGGATAAAACCGTCTTCGAAGAACAAAAAGAGACCCTTCAAAATAGCCTCTTAAGCAAAAAACAGATGAAAACACTGGACGACTGGTTCAAGGCGAACGCCATGAACGCCCAGCTCTTCAAAGACATCCAGCAGGTGTAAAGACACGGCATGCCGTGCCCCTACGGGCTTACGCCCTTATAAGCACCTCTCTATATCTGATATATTCGCTGTATATGGCTTCGGTTATCTTGCGTATCGGCTTAAGAATTATTATCCACGCGCTCGGGTCCGCGTCCGGGTTATCTCTCAACTTGATCTTTCTCCTGACAGCTTCATTCATGGCCTGCGCGAATGAAAACAACCCTCTTACACTATTATTTATGATCACAAGCGGCGCGTCCACTTTGTAATCCCTGAACGCTTCGGGTACATCAATTCCGTTTTGCCTGACTATAGCTAAAATGTTCTTAATATCTACTCCCATCGCCTTCGCGACTCCGACAAGCTCTTCCACCTCACCCGACGGGGTATTCTTTTTCAACAACTGATCCCTTTCCCACTGCCCTATCAATATTACCTCTGTTTCACTACCCATCAGAGCCTGTATTCCCGCGGCTAAGTCTTGGGTTATTTGCAAAGGCTTTTTCTTCCCGTCTTCGCCTTCTTCATACTTCCTGGTATACACAACGATCGAACTACCCCGAAGAACTCCCTTCTCTTTAAGCATTTTCAGCGTAGCTCCAAAATCGAGAAGAACGGGATTATCCAATATATCTTCGGCATACAGAAAAAGCGACTGCGGTTCCGTGAACCCGTATTCGTCACAAGCCGCGCCCAAATCTTCCCCCTCGGGGCCGCTGACATTATCCAATAGATCCTTCATAAGATATTCAAGGCTTTCACGTTTTGCTGTTTCGTTCTCGGCATACGCCTTAATAACATCCCCTACAGGTTTATTGTCATCTTCCGACAGCACTCCTTCCGGTGTCTCCGTACCTCGTTTCGCGTCGACCCTGTCGAGGAGATGTTCCACTTCATGGCCGAGCCACTGCTTGTAAGTTGTACTGTCTTTTCGTTTGAGAGTTTTTATAAATTCCAGTTCTTCCCGCGGGATAAGAAGATTACAAGACCGGGAAACATCTTTCCCGGTTCTACCCGTACCCGGATGGGTTATAAGACGAAAATGTTCCCGTGCCGGAAAATCCGTAACACCCATCTCCCCGGCAAGCTTGTAGATCAAGTCAAAAAGCACCTTACGCGGCGGCGAGTGTATGTACACTTCCAAGGTAACCCCTTGATCAGAAAGTTTCGCCGCAACTTCCTTATATATTTCATCATCTTCCGAAAGCTCGTATTCACTGGTGCGGAGCCTCTTAAACGCTTCATTTACCACCTCATGCTGCGGCGCTGTTAACTCATGTTGACGCCACCTGCCACTTTCTTCCTCCACCAGAGCCAAAGCGGGGGCCTCAACAGGCACCTTAAAGATCAGTTTTCTCTTCCCGCCGACTTTCGCGTAAAACTTTTTGCCGTCTTTGGAATACTTGCCCGTTCCCGGATCTATTTTGATCTTACTCCCCTCAGACTTTATTTCCGAATACCAGTCGGGGTAAACATAAAGCTGCACTGTATCATCCTGCATTTCCTCAACAAAGCTTCTGCCGTATGGTGAGACATACATCTTTCTGCCAAGATCAGATATTCCTCGCTCTTTATACACCTCCCAATCTGCCCCCTTCGTCAAATCGAAATATCTAACATATTCCCCATTGTCTGTACTATTTCTCTCACAAAAAACGACAATAAATACCTTTTTATCCGGCGAAAAATGGGCTGACAGGACTGTCTTCTCGGCTCCTATGTTCCCGCTTTGCCTGAATCTATCCACCATCCCCCGTACTTCTTTTTTAGTCGCCGTCTTGTACGGCATATCAAAATCTTCGTCAATCGACCCAGGGGACTGTCCCAAGCGAGCGGAGCGATCGCGTGGACTGTCCCCGGACTCGTCAGCAACCCTCGAGAGCTTAAGAACCGAAGACGACTCGCCTTCGGCAATCCAGATAGAACCGCCCGTGCCCACGGCTATACCTCTTAGTGAACTTTCATCATTATATTTCGAAACTTTTATGATCCCATCCGAATTTTCGCCAAAATCGGAATTAAGCTTTTTGCCGTCCGGCTCTAACACGGATACCGTATTATTCCCCTCGTTAGTTATCAGTATATTGTCTTCACCGTCTATAGCAACACCATGCGGATCGTCGAATTTCCCCGCATCCGGGGTTATTACCCCGTCGTCACCAAAAGATCTATCGATTCCTCCACCGTAGGAGTCAAAAACCACCACTCGAGTACGAGGTTTTTCTCCCGGAGGAGATATCCTCTCGCTCTGTACAACAATAATATTCCCTTTACTGTTCACAGCCAGATCGGAAATGTTATATCGCAGATCATCCTCACCGATTATCCCGTCGGAGTTTTTACCAAAAGATCTGTTTAGCATACCCGTTGCCAGATCTATCGCCGCAATTATGTGCTTTGTCGGTGCGCCATAACTATCTACCGAGCACGGCACAAGCAAAGTGTTATTTCTTCCCACGGCGAGACCCCTCTCAATGAAGACCCTCCCTTTTTCTAATCTGAGTGTATGTCGTCAAATCAAATGGGAGAATTCAGGTCTGTTTTTTAGTTGCGACTTCAGCTCCTTTTTTAACCATTCTACCGTTAAATTTCCGTCTTTCAAGTAAAGTTTTCTTTTTTAGTTCGGTTCGTTGTTTAAGTATC